>JBFGLX010000156.1:0-7872 GCA_041575955.1 Thermoanaerobaculia bacterium | reverse complement strand
TCGGCCAGCCGCCGGTGCAGTTCACCTTCAACCTGATGACCCGCTCGAAGCAGATCACCTGGGACAACCTCGCGGCGCGCGATCCGGCCCTGGTGGGCGAGGTCGCGGAGTGGTACCGGCAGTCGGCCGGCGCCGAGCGCGCCTCCGACGGCTCGACGCCGCCGCCGATCTTCACCCCCTTCCGCCTGCGCGAGATGGAGCTGGTCAACCGGATCGTGGTCAGCCCGATGTGCCAGTACTCGGCGACCGACGGCGTGCCCGACGAGTGGCACCTGGTGCATCTCGGCAGCCGGGCGATCGGCGGCGCCGGGCTCGTGGTCACCGAGATGACCGACGTCTCGCCCGAGGGCCGGATCACCTACGGTTGCACGGGCATGTACGCGCCCGAGCACGTCGCCGCGTGGCGGCGGATCGTCGACTTCGTGCACGAGCGCTCGCGGGCCAAGATCGCGATCCAGCTGGCGCACGCCGGGCGCAAGGGCTCGGTCAGCCATCCGTGGGAAGGCGAGGACGTGCCGCTCGGCCCCGAGGAGGGCGCGTGGCAGACGCTCGCCCCGTCGGCGATCCCGTACTACCCCGACTGGCACGTGCCTCGCGCGATGGATCGCGCCGACATGGACCGGGTGCGCGACGAGTTCGTGCGCGCGGCCCGCTACGCCGAGGAGGCGGGCTTCGACATGATCGAGCTCCACATGGCGCACGGCTACCTCTTGTCGAGCTTCATCTCGCCGCTTTCGAACCGGCGCACGGACGAGTACGGCGGCGGCCTCGACAACCGGATGCGCTATCCGCTCGAGGTCTTCCGGGCGATACGCGAAGCCTGGCCCCAGGCCAAGCCGATGTCGGTGCGGATCTCGGCCAGCGACTGGATGGAGGACGGCAGCGGCGTCACCGCCGAGGAGTCGGTCGAGGTCGCGCGCCTGCTGCGGGCCGCCGGCTGCGACATCGTCGACGTCTCCTCGGCCGGCAACTCGCCCGATTCCGAGCCGGTCTACGGCCGCATGTACCAGGTCCCCTTCGCCGAGAAGATCCGCTACGAAGTGGGCATCCCGGTGGCCGCGGTCGGTGCGCTCCTGGGCGCGGATCACGCCAACACGGTGCTCGCGGCCGGCCGCGCCGACCTGGCGGTGATGGCCCGCCCGCACCTGCGCGAGCCCTACCTGACGCTGAACGCGGCACTCGAGTACGGCTACCCGGACCAGGCCTGGCCGGGCCAGTACCTGCTCGGCAAACGCCCGCCGCCGAAATCGTAGCCGTCCCTCCCCTGTTCCCCCCTTTTTCCGGAATTGGCGCCTGTCCCCCCTTTTTTTTGATAGAAGTCTGAGGGTGACCGAATATCGGAGCTCCCCGGGTCGGGGCCGCCGCTTGCGGGTCGAAGTGCCCTACCGCGGGTCCGAGCTCCTGAGCCAGCCGATGTACAACAAGAGCTCGGCCTTCACGGCCGAGGAGCGGCGGACCTTTGCCCTCGAAGGGCTCCTGCCGAGCGTCGTCAGCACCATGGAGCAGCAGGCGACCCGGGTGTACGAGAACATCATCCGCAAGACCGATCCGCTCGAGCGCTACATCGGGCTGATGGCGCTCCAGGACCGCAACGAGCACCTCTTCTACCGGCTGCTGCTCGACCATCTGGACGAGTTCCTGCCGATCGTCTACACGCCCACCGTCGGCCGGGCGTCGAAGATGTTCAGCCGCATCTTCCGGCGCGGCCGGGGGCTCTGGATCACGCCCGAGCACCGCGGGCGGATCGCCGAGATCCTGCGCCACAGCCCATTCTCGAACGTCCGGCTGACGGTGGTCACCGACAACCAGGCGATCCTCGGCATCGGCGACCAGGGCGCGGGCGGCATCGTGATCCCGATCGGCAAGCTGTCGATCTACTGCGCGGCGGCCGGCGTCCACCCAAGCCAGGTGCTGCCGCTCAGCCTCGACGTCGGCACCGACAACGAGCAGCTGCTCGAGGATCCGCTCTACATGGGCTGGCCCGAGCGCCGGCTGCGCGGCGGCGCCTACGCCGAGCTGGTCGAGGAGCTGGTCGAGGCGCTGGCCGGGGTTTTTCCGGGCGTGCTGCTGCAGTGGGAGGATTTCTCGAAGAACAACGCCTTCGAGCTGCTCGACCGCTACCGCGATCGGATCGTGTCGTTCAACGACGACATCCAGGGCACCGGCGCGATGACGCTGGCCGGCCTGATGGCGGCGTGCAGGATCGGCGGCATGGAGCTCTCGGCCCAGAGGGTGGTCATCGTCGGCGGCGGCGCGGCCGGCATCGGCATCGCAGAGCAGCTGCGCTCGGCGCTCGCGGCCGCCGGGCTCGAGGGCGACGAACTCATCCGGGCGATCGCGGTGCTCGACTCGCGCGGCCTGATCACCGACGATCGGCCCGGCCTCGACGACTACAAGCGGCCGCTCGCCTGGCCGGCAGAGCTGGCCGCGAGCTGCGGTCTGGCCGACGACAGGAGCCTCGAGGCGGTGGTCGCGGGCGCGGCGCCGACGGTTCTGATCGGCACCTCCGGACAGCCGGGCCTGTTTACCGAGGACCTGGTGCGCGCGGTGGCCGCCAACGCCGAGCGGCCGATCGTCTTTCCGCTCTCCAACCCGACCGACAACGCCGAGGCGCTGCCCGAGGACCTGGTGCGCTGGACCGGGGGGCGGGCGCTGATCGGTACCGGCAGCCCGTTCGAGCCGGTCGAGTGGAACGGGCGCGAGATCCACATCGGCCAGGGCAACAACGCCTTCATCTTCCCGGGCGTCGGCCTCGGCGCCATGGTGGCGGGGGCGCGCGCGATCACCGACGGCATGTTCACCGCCGCCGCCAAGGCGCTGTCCGAGTCGTTGAACGACGACGAGCTCGAGCGCTCGCAGGTCTATCCGGAAGTGGCGCGCCTGCGCGCGGTCACCCGCCGGGTGGCGGCCGCGGTGGTCCGGCAGGCGGGCGCCGAGGGCGCCGGCAGGCGGCTCGCGGACGAGAAGGTCGAGACCGCCGTGGCAGACGCCATGTGGACGCCCGAGTACCCCGAGCTGGTGCCGGTCTGATGGAGCCGTTCCGGGCCACCATCACCGTCCGCTTCGGCGACGTCGATCCGGCCGGGATCGTCTACTTCCCGCGTTTTTTGAACTACATCCACGTCGCGCTCGAGGAGTTCTTCTCGCGGGTCGTCGGCATCGACTATCCGGTGCTGATCGAGAAGCATCGGGTCGCCTTTCCGACGGTGCACATCGAGATGGACTTCAAGCGCCCGCTCCGCTACGGCGATCGGGTCGGGGTCGAAGTCACGCCGACGAAGCTCGGCCGGACCTCGGTCGAGTGGCGCTACGATCTCTTCCGGCCGAACCAGAGCGTTGCGGCGGCTTCGGCTCGCCTGGTGACGGTCTACACCAACATGGACACTTTCGAGAAGGAGGAGATCCCGGGGTGGCTGCGGGAGAAGCTGACCGGCGCGTGAGCGTCGCGACCGACGGCCCGGCCGCGACCGCGCGCACCATCGTGGTGGGCCTGGTCCGCAACGCGCGCGACGAGCTGCTGCTCTGCCGGATGAGCGACGACCGCGGGGTCTTTCCCGGCCAGTGGGGCCTCACCGGCGGCGGCATCGAGCCGGGCGAGCGGATGGAAGACGCGCTGCGACGCGAGCTGCGCGAGGAGGTCGGCCTCGAGGTCACCGACGTTCGGCCGGCCTTCTTCAAGGACGGCGAGTACGAGAAGACCTTTGCCGACGGCATGCGCCGGACCGTCTACATGATCTTCCTCCTCTTCCATTGCCGAGCCGTGGGCGAGGAGGTCGCCCTCAACGCCGAGTTCGCCGAACACGCCTGGGTGCCCGACGAGCGGCTGTTCGACTACGACCTGAACCCCGAGACGCGGCGGACCTTCGAGCGGCTCGGCCTGGGAATCGGCCTCAGCCCGCCAGCAGGCTCCTGAGCGCTTCGAGATCGAGGCCGCGGCCGATCGCCTCGTGAACCCGCACCGAGTAGGGCGCCTCGGGCTGCCAGCGCCAGGAGAGTGCGATGAACCGAGGCTGCCAGCTGCCGCTGCCGCCGAGCAGGTTCGAGGAGCGGCGCACGAGCGCGTAGCCGGTGGCGGCGTCGACGAACGGATTGGCCTCGGTGAGCCAGTCCTCGCTCCAGCTCGCGGCGCGGATGTAGGCCGGCTGCGAGAGGCGGGGCGCGAGCTGCTGCCGCAGCCGCGGAACCCGCTCGAGCAGTGTCTGATGGTGGTCGACCGGGCCGTACTCGCGGTTCTGCTCGATGTAGCGGCGTAGCCGGCTCTCGTTGACGTCGAGGAACTCGCCGATGGAGAGCGGCGCGTACGGCAGGCCCCCGTCCGGCGTCAGGAAGACGACCTGCAACACCTCTCGCCGGTTGTACGAGTAGTCGGTCGAGTCGTACTCCTGCTCGAACGTGAAGCTCGGGTAGGCGGCGAACCTCTCGGGCAGGGTCGGACCGAGCTTCTTGCGGCCCGGATAGCCGGGCTGCGGCGTGCGCAGCACCTGCCGCGGCACGAGCGTCAGGACACCCTCGTGGTCCGGCGACAGAAAGAACTGGGGCGTCTCGAACTGCGTGGCGCTCCAGAAGGAGTTGACCTGGACGTAGAGCCAGGTGGCGGTCTCGCCGTATTGGACGATCGCGCCCTCCGGCTCGGTACGGCGGTCACAGCCGTAACCCTTGAAGTTGGCGACCAGCTCGTAGGTGGCATCTTCGGCGCCGGCGAACGACGCGAGGCCGTAGTTGCGGTAGAGCTTTCCCTGGCTGCCCAGCGGTTCGGGGATCGCCTGGCGGACGATCGTCGCGATCCGATCGAGCAGCGCGGCGATCTGCGCCTTGTTCCGGGCGGTCGCGGCCGAGCCGCCGCCCCCGGCGTCGTCGCCCCGGATCCAGCCACCCGGATGCATCTCGGCCCGCTCCTCGCAGCTCTGGGCGAGCGCGGGCGAGGTCGCCATGACCAGGAGCAGGCAACCCGTCAGAATCGCGACCAACATGGGTCTTCCCCCGACCGATGGCCGCCGCCGGCGTCCATTCGCCGGGAACGGCGGTCCAAGGAGCACGGGAAACTACGCCCGGTCAGAGGGCGAAGTCCAGACTGGATCGGAGGCGGCCAGAGGAGTAGAGTTCGCGGTTTTTTCCGGCCGCCTCGCGCCACCGGGGCGACGCTGCCGAGCCACGATCCACCCCGCCGCCCGATTCGAGTTGACTCGGCCCACTCCCGGGAGTAGATTAGAAGCTGGACAAGCGAAGAGGAGCTTTATGACTCCACCGGGCCACCCACCGCCCTCGCGGGCCGACGGTGGCAAACCAGCCGCGGCGGTCTTCGAGGGCTACACAGCGCGCTCGAGGGTCGGTTCGTGTCGCCCCGAGTAACGGGGACCGAGTCTAGAGGCTCCCACAGAACCCTCCGAGCGTTTCACGGCCCGGGCCTGACCGCCCGGGCCGTTCTCACCTGTCAGACCATCGCCTTGAGCTTGCCGCGGTCGATCTTGCCGAGGTGGGTGCGCGGGAAGCTGTCCAGCACGATCACCCGGCGCGGGTGCTTGTAGGCCTGGAGGTTGTCGAGGCAGAACGCCTTGAGCTCCTCCTCGAGGCCGTCGGGGTCCGCCTTGGCGAGGACGAACGCGTACGGCTTGGTCAGACCGGCCGCGTCTTCGATCCCGACGACGGCGCACTCGGCCACCCGGGGATGGCGCATGAGGCAGCTCTCGACCTCCTGGGGAGCGAGCCACTTGCCGGCCACCTTGAGAACGTCGTCGGCGCGTCCGCAGTAGGTCACGTAGCCCTCGGCGTCGCGGCTCACCAGGTCGCCGCCCACGAACCACTCGCCGCGGAAGGCGGCCGAGGTCTTCTCGAGGTTGCGCCAGTAGCCGAGTGCGCGCGAGCCGCCGCGCACCCAGAGCCGGCCGACCTCGCCGTCGGCGAGCTCGCGACCGTCGTCTCCGCGCACCTCGATCTCGAAACCGGGCACGGCACGGCCGAGCGTGCCGGGCTTGACCGCGCCCGGCA
Source organism: Thermoanaerobaculia bacterium (assembly GCA_041575955.1). Classification (GTDB taxonomy): domain Bacteria; phylum Acidobacteriota; class Thermoanaerobaculia; order Multivoradales; family JAHEKO01; genus JAHEKO01. Next base: position 1,887 of record JBFGLX010000156.1, on the reverse strand, counting down.
GGTTGCTGACGAAGATGTGCCACATTTCGGCGGTGCCGAGGCCGTCCAGGAGCTCGACCCCGAACGTGTCGCGCCAGCGCTGGTAGAGCGGCGCCGGCAGCGCCTCGCCGGCCGAGGTCGCGAACCGCAGGCAGGAGAGATCCTGCTTCCTGGCGCTGGGGTGCTCGACCATCTTGTTGACCATGGTCGGGACGTTGATCAGGATCGTCGGCCGGTGGCGGCGGATCTTTTCGAACACCACTTCGGGGGTCGGGTGCTCCGGGAAGAGCGCCACGGAGGCGCCCACCGAGAAGGGGAAGAGCAGGTTCGAGCCGGTGGCGTAGCCGAAGTAGAGCTTGGGGATCGACATGGTGACGTCGTCCTCGGTGAAGCCGAGCGCGGCCTTGGCGTAACACTCCGTGGTGTTGGCGAACGAGCGGTGGGTCTGGACGACCGCCTTGGGCCGGCCGGTCGTGCCGCCCGAAAACAGCCAGATCGCCGCGTCGTCGCGGTGGGTCTCGACGGTCTCGAGCCGCTCGGAGGCGTGGGCGGCGAGCTGGTCCAACGAGCGGTGCCGCCCGGAGGCCGCGGCTCCCGCGCCGACCGTCAGGATCGCCGGCGCCCGATCGGTCTGCGCGCAAGCGGCTTCGAACCCCTCGAGATGCGCGCCGCCGACCAGGGCGCACGCCGGCTCGCAGTAGTCGATCAGCTCGGCCAGCTGGTCGGGCTTCTGGACCGGGTTGACCATGATCGCCACCGCGCCGAGCTTGACGATCCCGAACAGGGCCGCCGGAAACTCGGGGCCGTCGTCGAGCAGCAGGAAGACCCGCTCCTCGCGCCTGAGGCCGGTCTCGCGCAGCGCGTTGCCGTAGCGGTTGGCCAGCGCCTGGACCTCGGCGTAGGTGAGCTCCCGGTCGTCGAGCCGCAGGGCGACCCGCTCGCCGCGCCCTTCACGCACGCGCGCGTCGAGGAAGTAGTCGGCGATGTTGAATCGCTCGGGCGGATCGAAGACGGGAGCCGCCATCGGCGGGGATTGTGTCACGGGAGGTGACCCGAAACGCCCTGCCAGGCGAGCAGTCCGCCCAGCCCGATCAGGATCAGCCCCGAGGCCGCCAGCATCCGCGGATACCACGCTCCGGTCAGGAAGCGCCGGCCGCGGGCGGTGATCCAGGCGAACAGGATCTTGGCGCCGAGGATCAGCCCGTAGAAGATCGCCAGGAAGCCGGCCGCCCACGCCGGTCCGTCGTGCCAGGCGCCGATCAGGAGCGGCCCGCCGACGCTCAGCCAGAAGAGCCAGGGGTGGGGGTTCAAGACGTTGACCAACATCCCGCGAGCGAGATCCCGCAGGCCGCCGCGGGCCTCGGCATCGATCTCGATCTTTCGGCCCGCCGAGCGCAGGGTCTGGATCCCGATCCAGATCAGGAATCCGGCCCCGGCGAGCGTGATCCCGGCCAGCCATGTGGCCGGCAGGTCCTTCAGGACCAGGAGTGCGATCGCGAGGATCGGTCCGTCGGTCAGCGCCGGCGCGAGCGCGACCCGGAGTCCGGCGCCGAAGCCCCGCTCGAGCGTCGAGCTCACGACCAGGGTCAGGAGCGGCCCCGGGCTGATTCCGGCGGTGAAGCCGAGGGCGGCCGCGGTCAGGAGAGTCTCCATGGGATCTCGATGGTAGCGGGCCACCCGCCGGCGGGGTGCGCCCGCCTTGCGGTACGGGATAGGCTAGGGTCGGAGTCCACGATGGCACGAGGCCTCAGCGACCCGGCAACAGCGGCTCTCGTCGACCGGCAGATGCGCAACTGGGAGCTTGCCCGCTCGCAGCGGAGGTCCACGCCCCGGCCCGAGCGCCGCGAAGTCGAGGACTTCGTCTGCGTCTCGCGCATGGCCGGTGTGGGCGACGAGATCTCCAACCTG
>JBFGLX010000155.1:0-7880 GCA_041575955.1 Thermoanaerobaculia bacterium | reverse complement strand
TGCCAGCCCGAGCTCGGCCTGGGGCGGCGCGCTGCTGGTCCTGGCCGGCCTCTACCAGTGGTCGCCGCTCAAGCACGCCTGCCTCGAGCGCTGCCGCTCGCCGCTCGGCATGATGCTGACGAGCTGGCGGCCGGGCGCCGCGGGCGCCCTGCGCATGGGCGCCGAGCACGGCGCGCACTGCGTCGCTTGCTGCTGGGCGCTCATGGCCCTGATGCTCCTGGCCGGGGCGATGAGCCCGCTCTGGCTGGCCGCCCTGGCCGCCTACTGCATCGCCGAGCGGCTGCTGCCCGCGGGTCCCCGGATCGCGCGTCTGGCGGGGACCGTGCTGCTCGGCTGGGGGCTCTGGGCGCTCGCGACCTGATGCCCGTACCCATGACCGCACCCTGGCAGATCAAAGGCGAGCTGGTCCTGAGCTGCAACTGCGACGTCTTCTGTCCGTGCGTCGTCTCCCTGGGCAGGAGCCGGCCGAGCTACGGCGCCTGCCACACCTGGTGGGGTCTGCGGATCCATCGAGGCCAGGCCGGTGGCGAGACGCTCGACGGCCTCAAGGCCGCGGTGCTGATGGACGTGCCGGGACCGCTGGCCGAGGGCGGCTGGTCCCTGGCGGTCTACATCGACGAGGCCGCCTCCGATGCCGCGGCCGCGGCGCTGACCGAGATCCTCAGCGGTCGCGCCGGCGGGCCGCTGGGCTGGTTCTCGATCATGGTCGCCGAGCACCTCGGCGCCAGGAGGGTGCCGATCGGATTCGAGAACGAGGGCAAGGGCTGGCGGGTCTCGATCCCCAAGACCATCGACGGCCTGGTCGAGCCGATCGCCGGCAAGGGCGCCGACGGCCGTACCCGGATCACCAACACCACCTACTGGATGGCCCCGGACGTGGTCGTCTGCACCGGCAAGGAGAGCCGCTACCGCGATTTTGGCCGCAACTGGAACCTCTCGGGCCGCAGCGGCGAGTACGCCGAAGTCGACTGGACGGGGCCCTAGCCTGACCTTCTCACCAGCGTTCGATGCAGAAGGCCGCAAATGCCTGAAGCTGCGAGGCTTGCGACCGAGAAGGTCAGGCTAGCCTCCGCCAGGGCTCGCTCCGCAAGGTCCCTGCCGTCCCAAGGGTCGTGGTCGGATCAGAGCGGCGGACGGCTCACTGCAGGTGCGCCATGAGCCGGCGCTCCCAGAGCCGGCACGCTTCGTCCCGCAGGTCCGAGCGGACGGCGATCTCGTCGCCGAGCTCGAGATGGGCGCCGGTGGCGTACGGCGGCCAGGCCGGCAGCCCGTCCCGGTTCGGGTCGCCGGTGCTGGCGAACCGCACCCAGTAGGCGGCCATTGCGTCCGCCAGTGCCTGGTCCTGGGCCGTGCGCGGAATCCAGCGTTCGGCGGCGAGATTGTCGAAGACGTAGGCGACTTCGGCGCCATGGTAGGCGCCCAGCGACGCGCCCCCGGGCGCCGGAAGCCGGCGCGTGAACCGGTAGAGGTAGGAGTCGCTCGCGACCCTGGCCATGCGGCCGGCGAGGAAGGCCGCGGGGCAGGTGAACCAGCGATCGGTCTGCCAGCGCCGCACCGCCGCCTCGACCTCCTCCGGCCGGGATGCCGGGTAGACGCGCGCCGCCTCGTCCGCCCACGCGCCCCAGAAGCTGCGCAGCCAGCCGGTGAAGCCGAGCTCGTTGACCGCCTCCAGGTAGCGGCCGATGCTGGTCCATTCGTCCGCGTTGGTGCCGATCAGCAGCGGCACGTCGTGCTGCCGGCCGCTGGCGAACACCCGGGCCGGCAGATCGGGCAGCACCCAGCCGTCGGCCACCGGCGCGCAGTCCAGCTCCTCGTTGAGGTGGCCGGACTGGACCGCCAGGAGCTCCTCGACCGGCACGGCGCGGAGCTCCTCGAGCGGTGCCTCGACGCCCCCGAGCCCGAGGAGCTCGGCCAGGCGCACGCCGCGCACCTCTTGCCCCGCAAGGGTGCGCGGATCGTCCGCCGGCGCGCCGCTCTGCGAGATCGCCCGGTGGAAGAGGCCCGCCGCGAGCGGCGAGGTCATCAGGTAGACGACGTCCGCGCCACCGGTGGACGCCCCGGCCAAAGTGACGCGCTCGGAATCGCCACCGAACGCCGCGATGTTCCTGCGCACCCACTCGAGCGCCGCGACCTGATCGAGCAGCCCGTAGTTGCCCGACGAGCGGCTCGGCGACTCGGCGGTCAGGGCCGGGTGGGCGAGGAAGCCGAGCAGCCCGAGCCGGTAGTTGACGGTGACCACCACGACTCCACGGCGGGCCAGGTTGGCGCCGTCGTAGGGGATCTCGTCGCCGCCGCCGTAGATGTTCGAGCCGCCGTGGATCCAGACCATGACCGGCTGCGGCTCGGCGCCACCCAGGTTCGACGTCCAGACGTTCAGATAGAGGCAGTCCTCGCTGGTCGCGGCGAGCTCCGGCACCAGCGCCGGGGCGGTGCCGAAATCCCGCGCCAGGTCGCGGGCGTTGCGGACGCTCGTGTCGGCCTGCGGGCAGCGCGGCCCGTGCTCCCGGGCCGGCTGCACCCCCTTGCGCGGCGTCGCCGGCGCCGGTGGCCGCCAGCGGAGCGGGCCGACCGGCGGCGCCGCGAACGGCACGCCCTTGAACGCCACCACGATAGCGCCGGCGTCCGCCTCCGCCCCGGCGGCGAGCTCGCCGTCCACGAGCTCCCCTTCCAGCACCTCGCCCTCGGCGCTCACCCTGAGGACGGGCCTCGGCGGCTCGCGCTCAGGCTCCGGACAGCCGGCCAGGGCGAGCGCCGCCAGCACCGCGACCGCAAGCGCGCCTGCCCGTGTCGTCTGGAGTCTCAGTGTGCCGCACCCGTCTCGCCGAGGGCTTCGCCAGGAAAGCCGGGGGCTATCTTAGCCGGTGCGAGAGCGCGGTCGAGGACCAGGCGGACGTCGTCCTGGCCGTCGGCGGTCATCCACTTCACCGCCTCGGTGCGGTCGGCGTCGCCGGCCGCCCACGCGTCGCGACGCTCCGGGGTGGCGAAGATGAGATCGAGGGCTTCCTTGAGGTCCTCCTCGTCGAGAAAGACGCTGCGCCCGCCGTCCGCGCGGTACCACTCGGCGGGATCGCGGAGCTCGACCCCCTTGGGCATCTGCCAGTGCGTGCCGAACCCGGAGCGGAACACCTCGGGCATCGGCAGGTAGACGATCTCGACCGTCGAGCGGCAGCGGCTGGCGACCCGCCAGGCGGTCTGGACCTCGAGCACCAGCTCGGCGATCAGCTTGTTGGCGAGCCGCGAGGCGGCCGATCCGGCGGCGCCGATGCCCCGGTCCTCCTTGTAGGGCCGGCTGAAGCCGGAGGCCTCGGCGACCAGGATCTTGACCGTCGGCGGCGGCGGCTCGGGGAACGCCCCGCCTGCGGCGGGCGACGACGCCGCGCACTCCGCCCGGGGCTCCAGCGCCCCGGCCGGGAGCCACCGGCGCGCCTGCGCCCGAAGCGCCAGCAATGCGCTCACCAGGCCCCGGTTCTCGACCGCGCCGCCGTCGGTCACCCAGTAGCGCCGCTCCCCTGGCGTGCCCCGGTCGAGGTGCACCGCGGCGTTGGAGAAGACCGGCGGGAAGTTGGCGGACAGCGACGCCGCGGTGGTGAGCGGCGAGCCGGAGTCGTGCACCACCTCGTAGGTGAAGTCGAGTGGCCAGTCGCGCGTCGCCGTGGCAACGCTCTCGGCGGTCATCGCTTCGACGTTGGTGATCACCAGACGGCTGCCGCTGCTCTCGACGGTCGCGCAGTGCAGGTATCGGCCGCGCTCCTCGAGACACCGCTCGGAATGGGGCTCGGCGGCGCGCCAGGAGCCGGTGACCGAGGTGTTGAAGATCAGCCCCACCCGGGCGCAGCGAAGCGTCCTGCAGCCGCCGTCGCCAGCGGTAAAGAAGCTCTCGTCGAAGCTCTCGGTCAGCAGCCTGCCGACCCGCTCGCCGGCCACGAACCGCCACTCGAGCACGCCCGCGAGCACGCGCCGGATATGGTCGGCGGCGAGCGCCTCCTGGAAGCGGTCCCACTCCGCGTCCGCGCCCGGCCTGAGCAGCGCGTCACGATGGGCGGCGAAGTAGGCGGCGCCGGCGCTGCCGCCGGAGACGCTGCTCACCAGCGCCACCCGCTCGAGCGCCTGTCGATCGTAGAGGGCGCGCAGCAGCGCGTAGCTGTAGAGCGCCGCGCGGGTGCCGCCGCCCGAGGCCGCCACCGCGTAGACCGCGTCATCGCCGCCGACCGCCCGCAGATCGCGCTCGAGGTCGAACGCCTGCGGCCCGGCCGCGGGGGTCGGCGTCTCGAGGCTCGGCCGCTGGTCGCGGGTGAAGATCCCCGGCACGCCGATCGCCAGCACCAGGCCGACCAGCAGTGCCGGCACCACGGAGTAGAGCCGGCTCTTCTCGGCCAGGGCGTCGAGGGCGTCGGCGGCGGCGTCGACCTCCTTCCAGCGCTTCTTCATGGCGGCGCGGGAGGCGCCCGTTCCAGCGACCTCGGCGTCGGACGTAGCGAGCTTGCGAAACTCGATCTCCTCGCTGCGCACGCGCCCTTCGAGCTGCTCGACGATCTTCTCGAACACCTCGAGCGGCGGGTAGGGCTCGAAGCCCTTGGCCGGATCGTCGCGCAGCGCGACGAAGCGGCCGGCGCCGTGGATCTGGAGACGGTCGTCGCGGTAGGCGACGCAGCAGGGATGATCGTCGCCATCGGTCAAGAAGCCGAGCAGGACCTCGGCCCGGGCGCGCTGCAGCCAGTAGTCGTAGAGCCAGATGACCAGATAGAGGATGGCGATCGAGGTGGCGACGGTCCAGCGCGTCGTCTGATCGAGCACCGTGGTCACGTAGCTGACCCCGAGCAGCCGGGTGAGCGCGAACAGGATGACGATCAGCGACACGACGGTGGCGCCGCCGACCAGGAACATCTGCCGGACGATCGTGTGCGACGCCTTGAGACGCTCCTGGTAGTGGCCGAAGGCGAGGAACGCCCACCACAGCACCAGCGACGTCACCGCCCAGAAACGGACCCGGTCCGGGTGGCTGACCAGGACGAAGATCGCCGGCACGATCGCCAGCATGAGCAGCGAAGAGAAGGGCACCATCAGGAAGGAGCGCACTACCCGGATCGGCCGGCGCGGCGGCGCGTCGTAGTTGACGAACAGCTGCGTCTTCTGGAGGCGGGCGGCGAACTGTTCGCGAAAGCGCTCGCGCTCCCGCCCGATCAGCCAATCCGCCCAGGCGCGGCTGAACGGCATCCCGAGCGCCAGCATTACCGCGCCGAACAGCGCGAACAGGTGCGGGTAGGCGCCGGCACCGGCCTGGGTGCCGCCGGTGTAGAGGCCGGCGCCGAACAGCGCGACCGCCAGGAAGGTCAGCAGCGCCCACTGCGCCTGCGGCAAGCGCCGCCCGCGGGCGAGCCAGCAGATCAGCAGGTGATCGGCGATCGCCACCAGGGCGGCGCACAGGACCAGCCATCCCCGCCAGCGGGGCAGGCCGTAGGCGAAGACGAGGATCACCGGAATCGGCAGCCAGAGCGCCAGCGACGAGTAACCGGTGACGAAGCCGGCCGCGTGGTGCCGGGTGCAATCGGTCCGGTGGGCCTTGAGGTCCCACCAGCGCAACGCCGTGTCGACCCATAGCGGCAGCTCGTAGAAGAGGTTCCGGATCTTGCGCAGCATGGCTCACCTCCGGTCCGCCGACGCGGACGGGTTGCACGTCGATTCGACTTGATTGCCGGTGAGGATACCTGAAGGCGCGGTGCGCGGTGCCTGGCTTGCGGGCGCAATCAAGGCGGCCACGCCACCGCCCGAGCGACCGCCCGACCCGTCCGCCCGGGTGGGGTCCGGGGCGCGCGCCCTTGGTAGCATGGATCATGGCCAACTACTTCACCGACAACGAAGACCTGCGCTGGTACCTCGAGAAGGGGATCGACTGGGAGCCGATCGTCGAGGCGTGCGAGCTCGGCTTCGAGCTCGAGGACGGTTTCCGGAGCGTCGAGGAGGCACGCGGGTTCTATCTCGACATCGTCACGATGTTCGGGGAGTTCGTCGCCGAGGAGATCGCGCCGCACGTGGCCGAGATCGAGCGCGAGGGCCTGATCTTCGAGGACGGCGAGGCGAGCTTCCCGCCCCGGCTCGAGGGGATCTTCCAGAAGATGCGCGAGCTCGACGTCCACGGCATGTGCCTGCCGCGGGAGCTGGGCGGCGTCAACGCCCCGGTGCTGCTCTACAACATCAACAACGAGCTCCTCGGGCGGGTCGAGCAGGCGGCGATGTCGCACTACTCGTTCCACTGCGGCATGGCGATCGCCATGCTCGGGATGTCGATCGTGGAAGGAACGACCGAGATCGACCACGAGAAGCTGAAGGTCGTGCGCACCCGCTTCGCCGAGGAGATCGGCGAGATCGCGAGCGGCGAGGCCTGGGGCTGCATGGACATCACCGAGCCCGACGCCGGCAGCGACATGGCGGCGCTGCGGGTGGTCGGCGAGCAGGACGAGGCCGGCAACTGGACGCTGAGCGGCCAGAAGATCTTCGTCACCTCCGGCCACGGCAAGTACCACTTCGTCATCGCCCGCACCGAGAAGGCCGAGGACCCGAGCGATCCCTACGCCGGTCTGCGCGGACTGTCGATGTTCCTGGTCAGGACCTACGACGACGTCGACGGCCGCCGCGTCCGCCACGCCAGGATCGACCGGCTCGAGGAGAAGCTCGGACACCACGCCTCGGTGACCGCGGCGCTCAACTTCGACCGGACCCCCGCCCACCTGATCGGCCGGCGCGGCGAGGGCTTCAAGTACATGCTGACCCTGATGAACGGGGCCCGGGTGAGCGTCGGCTTCGAGTCGATCGGGCTGTGCGAGGCTGCCTACCGGGCGGCGCGCGACTACGCGGCCGAGCGCCGGTCGATGGGCAAGACGATCGACCGGCACGAGATGATCGCCGACTACCTCGACGAGATGCGCACCGACATCCAGGGTCTCAGGGCGCTCGCCATGTACGCCGGAGTGCACAACGAGCTGGCGGAGAAGGAGCACCTGCGGCTGCTCTTCAAGCCGCCCGCCGACGAGCTCGAGCGCAAGAAGCTCGAGCGGCGCGTCAAGTGGCATCAGCGCCGGCTACGCCGCTCGACGCCGCTGCTCAAGTACCTGGCCGCCGAGCGCGCCGTCCAGATGGCCCGGACGTGCATCCAGATCCACGGCGGCAACGGCTACACGACCGACTACGGCGCCGAGAAGCTCCTGCGCGACGCCGTCCTGCTGCCGATCTACGAGGGCACCAGCCAGATCCAGGCGCTGATGGCGACCCGCGACGCCCTCAACGGCATTCTCAAGAACCCGCAGGCGTTCCTGCGCCGGCGTGCCCAGGCGCAATGGCGGTCGGTCTCGGCGCGCGGCTCCCTCGAGCGCCGGGTGGCCAGGGTGCAGGGAATCTCCTTCGGCGCCCAGCAGCACCTGATGACCCGGCTGGCGGGCACGAAGCTCCATTCGCTCCAGGGCACGCCCCTGGGCTCCCGCGCCAGGGCGCTGCTCAAGGAGTGGGATCCGAAGCGCGACTTCGCGCGCGCCCAGCTCCACGCCGAGCGCCTCGCCGCCCTCATGGCCGAGGCCGCGATCTGCCGAATCCTGCTCGACCAGGCGTCGAAGCATCCCGAGCGCCGGGAGCTCTTGGCCCGCTACCTCGAGCGCGCCGAGCCCCGCTGCCGCTACCTCGCCGACCAGATCGAGTCGACCGGCGCCCGGCTGCTGGAGGAGCTCGCCGGGCCGGCCGAAGAGCGGACGACCGGGTAGTCGCCCGACCTCCCCTCGCCGAGCGCTGCCGGGCGGGGGCGTCCCTCTCCCCCCGCGAGGGGTTGGAGAGGGATCGAGGGAGAGGGGGGCGATCCGATCAAGCGGCGTCCCTCTCCCCCCGCGAGGGGTTGG
>JBFGLX010000154.1:0-7883 GCA_041575955.1 Thermoanaerobaculia bacterium | reverse complement strand
GCACCGGCACCCGATCGCGGTCCACAAGGTGCACGGACTCGACTTCGAAGAGTTCGCCAACGACCCGAATCTCGATCAGTACGCGATCCAGTTCAACGTGCCCGAGGCGTCGGAGCTGCATCGCGGCAACGTCACCGCCTTCCGCAAGGCGGCGGCCAGGTACAACCTGAACCTGGCCGAGGCCAACTGGTGGGGCAGCGGCAAGGAAGCGCGCCAGAAGGCCTGGGCGGTCGCCATGGCCGGCGCCTACGTGATGGCCTACCAGATGGACATCGACTCGACTCCGAGGAGCGATCTCGAGGACTGCGGCAGGCTCGTCCGGTTCATGGAGTCGACCGACTTCCATCGGATGGAGCCGCGCGACGACCTGGCGGCGGGCGACACCCTCTACGTCCTGGCGCAGCCGGGGCTGAGCTACATCGCCTACGCCGCCCGCGGCAGCGGAGCCCTGGGGCTCAACGGCCTCGAGCCGGGGACCTACCGCCTCCGCTGGATGGATGCCACGAACGGCCGCGAGGCGGTCGAGGAGGTGTCGGTGACCGGCGATTCGGCGCGCTGGCGGCGGCCGTCCGGAATCGGCGAAGAAGCCGCGGTCTACGTCCGCCGGCTGGCGCCGATGGCGACCGAGACCGTGGTGGCGTCGGGCGCTCGTTAGAGCTCGATCAAATCGCCCCCCTCACCCCCCGGTCCCTCTCCCGCCCGGGTGCTCTCAGCTCTCGAACGAGGCCAGTGCCGCGAGCGTCTCGTCGACGTCGGCCTCGGTGTGGTCGGCCGAGATCTGGAAGCGGATCTCCTCGTCCCCCTTGGGCACCACCGGAAAGTTGAGCCCGGTGGCGAGGATGCCGCTCGAGCGCAGGTGGCGGACCAGCGCCGAGGTGCGCTCGGTGTCGCGGACCATCAGCGGCACAACCGGGTGCTGGCCGGGAATGGTCTCGAGGCCGAGGCGCTCGAGGCCCCGCTCGAAGCGCGCGGTCATCGCCCGCAGGTGGGCGAGCAGCTCGACGCCGGTCTCGCTGTCGAGGATCTCGAGCGCCTTGAGCGCCGCCGCGGCCTCGGCCGGGGTGATCGGATTCGAGTAGATGTAGAGCGGCGCCTTCTCGCGCAGGTAGTCGACGATCCGGCGGCTGGCGACGACGTAGCCGCCGTTGACCCCGAGCGCCTTGCCGAGGGTGGCGACGAGCAGGTCGACCGGGTCGCAGCCGGTCTGCTCCTCGGTGCCGCGCCCGGTCCTGCCGAAGGCGCCGACGCCGTGCGAGTCGTCCACCATCAGCAGGGCGTTGTCGGCGAAGGCGGGGTCGTGCCGGCGCACGATGTCGAGGATCTCGGGCAGGGGGGCGTGGTCGCCGCGCATGCTGAAGATGCCGTCGGTGACGACGATCGCGCGCCGGCTCTCGGCCGCCGCCTCGGCGAGGCATCGATCGAGCTCGTCGAGGTCGAGATGCCGGTAGATGCGCTTGACGGCGGGCCGCGCCAGGCGAATCGCGGAGATGATGCAGTAGTGGTTGAGGTCGTCGCTCACCACCGCCGATTCGCCGGTCAGGAGCGGCGCCAGGACCCCGAGGGTCGCGGCGTAGGCGGAGCTGAACACCATGCACGCCTCGCGGCCATGGAACTCCGCCAGCCGGCGCTCGAGCTCGACGTGCGGCCGGTAGGTGCCGCTGATGAAGCGCACCGCTCCGGGGCCGGCGCCGTAGGCCCGCGAGGCCCGCTCCTCGGCCTCGATGACCTCCGGGCGCAGCGACATGCCGAGATAGTTGTTGGAGTTCATGCGCAGGAAGAGCTGCTCGCCCGAGCCCTCGAGGCGGACGCGCGGTCCGCGGCCGCCCGCCGCCGGCAGCACCTCGGTGACCACCGCCTCGGCGCCCTTGAGGCTGCCCCCGGCGCCCAGCTCGTCGAGCTCGGCGGCGAGCGTTCGGTGAATGCGATCAACGGGCATGGGCGCGTCTCCTCCGCGGTCCGGGGGCGGGCTAGGTAAGGACGAGCTTGGCCTCGAGCCGCTCGAGCATGTCCTCGGTCATCGATCGGAGATCGTACTCGGGCGACCAGCTCCACTGCTTCCGGGCCTCGCTGTCGTCGACGGAATCGGGCCAGCTGTCGGCGATCCTCTGGAGCTCGGGCTCGACCTCGTACTCCATCGTGAAGTCCGGGAGATGGCGCTGGATCTCGGCCGCCAGCTCTTCGGGCGTAAAGCTCATGGCGGTGAGGTTGAACGAGTTGCGGTGCACGAGGCACGACGGGTCGGCTTCCATCAGCTCGATGGCGGCGCGCAGGGCGTCGGGCATGTACATCATGTCGAGCCGCGTCTGGGGTCCCAGGAAGCAGCGATAGCGACGGTTGCGGATCGCCCCGTAGAAGATCTCGACCGCGTAGTCGGTGGTGCCGCCACCGGGCTTGGCGACGTGCGAGATCAGCCCCGGAAAGCGCAGCCCGCGGGTGTCGACCGCGAACCGCCGGAAGTAGTAGTCGCACAGCAGCTCGCCCGACACCTTGGTGACGCCGTAGATCGTCGTCGGCCGCTGGATCGTGTCCTGTGGCGTCTGCCGCGCGGGGGTGCTGGGGCCGAAGGCGGCGATCGAGCTCGGGAAGAAGACCGCGCAGCCACTCTGCCGCGCGACCTCGAGCGTCCGGTAGATGCCGCCCATGTTGACGTCCCAGGCGACCTGGGGCTTCTCCTCGCCGACCGCCGACAGCAGGGCCGCGAGGTGATAGACGGTGTCGATCTCGTGGCGATTGACCGCCTCGCGCAGCTGGTGCAGCTTGGTGCAGTCGACGAACTCGAAGGGGCCTTCGGCTTCGGGCCGGCCGCTCGGCGGCATGCGGATGTCGGACGCGACCACCCGGTCGATGCCGTAGCGATCGCGCAGGGCGGCGACCAGCTCGGTGCCGATCTGGCCCAGGGCTCCGGTGACGAGGATCTTGCGCATGCGAGGGGACCTGGCGTGCAGGCCGGCGGTTATCGTACTCGATCGCGGCGGGCTCGGGTATTCTTCGTCCATGGCCGGCAGCCACCGATCGGACGACCCCATTGCCCTGTTCGCCGAGCAGTTCGAGCGCGCCCGGCGCGAGGAGCCGTTCGACGCGACGGCGATCGCGCTCGCCACCGCCACCCCGACCGGCCAGCCGTCGGTGCGGACCGTCCTGCTCAAGAACGTCGACGAGCGCGGGTTCTCGTTCTACACCAACTACGGCAGCCGCAAGGCGCGCGAGCTCGACGCCAATCCGCGCGCCGCGTTCGTCAGCTACTGGCCGTCGACGGGGCGGCAGGCGCGGGTCGAGGGGCGGGTGGAGCGGCTGTCCGCCGAGGAGTCGGACGCCTACTTCGCGACCCGGCCGCGCGGCAGCCAGCTCGCCGCCTGGGCCTCGCGCCAGAGCGAGCCGCTCGGCTCGCACCGGGAGCTGATGGGCCGCTACCTCAAGCTCCAGTGGGAGCACGGCGAGGACGAGATCCCGCGCCCCGAGTTCTGGGGCGGCTACCTGCTGGTGCCCGACCGGATCGAGTTCTGGACCAACCGCGCCTACCGCCTGCACGAGCGCGTCGCCTACCTCCGCAACGACGACGCCTGGGACAAGCTCCTCCTCTACCCCTGACGGGGACAGGTACCTCAGCGAATCGAGGTAGCTGTCACCGAAACTGCGAGGGACTGGGCCATCTCGACCGCCAGGGCGGCGACTTCGTCGAGCGCCTCGCGGTCGAGGTTGGCGGCGACGTCGCCGGCCGAGTGGACCGCAAGGCTGGCGCGGCCGAGCGAGCCGCTGGCGAGGGTCAGGCAGGGAATGCCGCGGTGGGCGAACGGGATGGCGTCGATGCCCATCGCCGGCGGCAGGTAGACGCCGCGCACCGGCAGGCCGAGGCGGCCTGCGGCATCGCGCGCGACCCTCGAGAGCTCGGCCGAGAACCGGCGGCCGAGCCCGAAGCGCTCGAGCAGCACCACCCGTCCGGGGATGCCGGCGCCATCGAAGTTGAGCGCGTAGACCGGCCGGCCGTGGAGCTCGCCGGCGTGGGCGTCGAGCCAGCGCATGGCGCCCACCATGTGGTCCTCCTCCGCGCCCGGCGACACGAACAGGAGCTCGACCCGTGGGTCGACGCTCCGCGGCAGCAGGCGGGCGAGCTCGATCAGGACGCCGACCGACCCGGCGTTGTCCACTCCTCCCGGCGATCGGTTGCCGTTGCGAATCGTCGACAGGAGAGCGAGCGACAGCGCGGCGATGCCGCCCAGAACGGGCGCTTCGACGCCGACCGCCCGTGCGCCACCGAGCGCCGCCAGCAGCACCCCGGCCAGGCCCAGGGTTCCGGCGAGGGCGGCGAGCGTCAGTCCTGCCCGGTAGGGGAGGGTCAGGTTCTGCGACTTGCTGTCGTGGTGGGCGATGAAGATGAGCGACAGCCTTGGCCGCGCGGCCGGGCGCCGGGCAGTCAGGTTCGCGGTCGCGGTCGGGCCGTCGGCGGCGTAGATCCGCTCCAGCCACGGCGCCCAGGCGAGGAAGGTGCCGCCGGCGGCGAGCGCCGCCGCCAGCGCCAGCGCGGCGCCGACCGGGGAGCCGGCGGCGGCCAGCCCGGCGCCGCCGACCAGCAGCGCGGCGCCGAGCATGAGCGCGCGCAGCGCCCGGAAGGCCGGCCGGATGTCGTAGCTGAACCGCTCGCGGACGACCTCGAGGCCGGTCTGGCGCAGCTTGCTCTCGACCAGCGCGATCGCCCTGCGGTCGCCTTCGGTGCCCGGATAGCGTGGAAACGCCAGCGCGCGGGCGTCGGCGAGGATGCGGCCGGCATCGGGCCGAGCCGCAGCGGCGGTCACGCGCCCACCCGGCGCCGGCGATCGTCCAGCTCCAAGGTCTCGCCCACGGCGAGCAGCGCCAGGCGGCGGCCGGCGGGCGAGGCGTCCGCGCGCCCCGCCACCAGGCGCGCCGCGGGCTCCGAGACCGGCTCGTCGGTGAGCTGGAAGGCTCCCCAGTGCATCGGCACCATCCAGCGGGCGCCGAGCGCGTCGAACGCCCGGACGGCCTGCTCGGGATTCATGTGATGGTGCTCCATGAACCAGGGCGGCAGGTAGGCGCCGATCGGCAGCAGCGCCAGGTCGATGTCCGGAAAGCGGCTGCCGATCTCGGCGAACCCGTCGAACCAGGCCGAGTCGCCGGCGTGGTAGAGCGTGCGCTGGCCGTCGCGCACGACGAAGCCGCCCCAGAGCTGGCGGTTGACGTCGAAGATGCGCCGGCGCGACCAGTGCCGCGCCGGCACCAGCGTGATCTCGAGGCCGTCGTGCCGCCGCGAGTCCCACCAGCCGAGCTCGACCACCGGCCGGCGCCGCTGCCAGCGCCGGAACCAGGCGCCCATCCCGAGCGGCACGAACGCCGGCACCTCGGCCGGCAGCGAAGCGAGCGAGCGCCGGTCGAGGTGGTCGTAGTGGTTGTGACTGATCAGCAGGCAGCTCAGCTCGGGCAGCTGCTCGGGCTCGAGGCCCGGATCGCCGTGCCGGGGCACGACGACGGCGATCCGCCGGGAGAAGACCGGGTCGATCAGCAGGTGCCGGCCGCCGAGCGTGCACAGGAAGGAGGAGTGGCCGATCCAGGTTGCGCGGGTGGTCGGCGCGTCGGAGTGGATCCGCTCCAGATCGGGCTCGATCCACGGTGCCGGCGGGCCCGCGGGCTGGATCTTGCGCCGGCCGCGCAGCGGATCGAGCACCAGCCATCGGAAGATCGCGCCGGCGGAGTGCGGGGCGTGGGCCGGGTCCGGGTTGGCGAAGCGCATGGGCGTCCGCACAGGATAGTCTCTCCGTCCAGGACCATGCGACCCCCGATGCGCATCCCGCTGGCCGTCAAGCTGGCCTACAGCGTCTGGTTCGCGGCCTGGCTGCCGGTCTACTGGCAGCACCACGGCCCGGCCAACCTGCTCTGGTTCTGCGACGTCGCCAACCTGATCGTGATCTTCGCGCTCTGGGCCGAGAGCCCGGTCTGGCTCTCGTCGCAGGCGGTCGGCGGACTCCTCATCCAGCTCTACTGGTCGGTCGACTTCTTCGGCCGGCTGATCTTCGGGGCGCACCCGCTCGGCGGCACCGAGTACATGTTCGACGCCGCCGACCCGCTCTGGCTGCGCGGCTTCTCGCTGTTCCACGTCTTCGTCCCGATCCTGCTGCTGTGGGCGATCTACCGAGTGGGCTACGACCGGCGGGGCTGGAAGCTCCAGACCGTCCTGGCCTGGATGATCCTGCCGCTGAGCATGCTGCCCGACCCGGAGCGCAATCTGAACTGGGTCTGGAGGCCGTTCGGGCTCGAGCAGACGCTGATGCCGCCCGGGGTCTACCTGGTGGTCTGCATGATCCTCTATCCGCTGGTGCTCTACCTGCCGGCACACGCCCTGCTCATGGCCTGGATGCGGCGGATCGGCCGCCCGATACTCTAGCCTTCCCTTCTCGCCAACCGCCGCCGTGTCGATCGATCCGTCACACTGGCCACTGCTGCCCGCGGGCGTGCTGATCGCCCTCGCCTACACTTCGACCGGCATCCCGGGCGCCAACTTCTGGGTGCCGGTGTTCATCCTCGGCCTCGGTCTCGAGCCGCGGGTGGCGTTCTGGCTGGCGCTGGTCGCGATGCTCTTCTCGTCGACCAGCGGCCTGATCCGGCACGGCCGGCAGAAAACGATCGTGCCGCGCCAGGCCTGGCGGCTGCTGGCGGCGAGCGTGCCGCTGGCGATCGCCGGCGGTTTGATCTCGCCCTGGGTGCCGGCGTGGGCGCTCTCCTGCGCCTTCGGCCTGTTCGCCCTGAGCTTCGGAGTCTTCCTTCTCAGGCGCGCCCTGGCCCAGAAGAGCCCACCCCGCATCGACGAGGTGTCGCTGGTCTGGCCGGCCGCCGGCGGGTTTCTCACCGGCTTGATCTCGGTCGGGTTGGGGGCGCTGCTGGTGCCGCGGATGCTGGCCAGCCGCCAGTTCGACCACCACGCCGCGGCGGTCGGCACGTCGCTCCTGACCGTCTTTCTGACCAGCCTGGCGGCGGCGCTGGCGCGCGTGCGCGGCGCGTTCGTCGACCAGCTCAGCGACTCCCTGCCCGAGATCCTCGGGATCCTGGTGTTCGTCGCGCCGGCGGTGATCGTCGGCGGTCAGCTCGGTCCGATCGTCGCCCGGCGGATCAACCGGCGGACGATGTCCATCTACGCGTCGCTCCTGTTGATGACCAGCGGCATCCTGATGATCACCCGCCTGGTGCTGGAGCTGCCCGCCCGCCCCTAGCGGAAGAGACGAGGGCGCGGCCAGCTAGAATGCCGCAACTCCCTGAATCTGCCTTGCATCTCCAGGCATTTGCGGCCTTCTGCATCGAACGCCGGTGAGAGGGTCGGGCTAGAATCGCCGCGTGACGACTTCCAGCGCCGAGACCGCCGCGCCTCGCCGCCGCGGCCGGCTGGCCGACTACGTCGCCATCGCCCGGCCCGACCACTGGGTGAAGCACGTCTTCATCCTGCCGGGCATCGTGCTCGCTGAGCTGCTGCACCGGCGCCCGGTGAGCGAGCTCGTGGCGCCGGTGGCGATCGGCCTGCTGAGCGCCGCCCTGCTGGCTTCGGCCAACTACGTCATCAACGAGTGGCTCGACGCCCGCTTCGACCGCTACCACCCGATCAAGTCGATGCGGCCCGCGGTCACGCGCGAGCTGTCGGCGCCGGTGGTCTACTTGGAGTACGTGCTGCTGGCGGCCACAGGCCTCGGCCTCGGTTTGCTGGTGTCGCAGCTGTTCTTCGCCATCGCCGCCCTCTTCCTGCTGAGCGGCATCGTCTACAACGTCACTCCGCTGCGCTCCAAGGACCGGGTCTACCTCGACGTCCTCACCGAGGCGGTCAACAACCCGATCCGCCTGTCGCTCGGCTGGGCGATGGTCGACTCGAGCACCCTGCCGCCCAGCAGCCT
>JBFGLX010000153.1:0-7960 GCA_041575955.1 Thermoanaerobaculia bacterium | reverse complement strand
TGGTGGGCGCCGGTCTGGTTCGACACCCGCAGCTCGAGCAGATCGCCGAGCCGCGCGAAGCGGCTCGACCCGATGTGCGGCACCTCTCGATAGTCGACGCCGAGCTCCTGGTCGAAGATTCCGGTGACGCCGTCGATCGACGGCCCGGGGGCGGTCAGGCGGATCTCCGGGTCGTCGGTTCCCCGGATGCGCTCTCCGAGCTTACGGGGATCGACCAGCACGCCGGTGGTCGGCGTCCGGTCGAGCCGCTCGAGCGGCCGGCCGATTCGCCGGCTGGCGAGCAGGCGGGTCCTCGGTCCGATCTTGAACTCCTTGCCCGCGGGCGCTCGGCCGGAGATCTCGAGGTGGAGCACGGGCACGGTCGGCACCAGCGGCAGCCCCCGCCCGGTGTGCGGGTAGGCCTGGGTCCACAGGGTCAGGACGTCGCCGCGGGCGCCGCGCGGCACCACGACGACGTCGGCCCGATCGCCCGGCGCCAGCAGGATCTCGCCCCGGTTGTAGCCGGTGTCGAAGCGCTGGCGGCCGCCGCCTTCGGTGCGCACGCGGTTGAGCAGGCCGCCCTCGCCGCCGACGCGGTAGAGGGTCTGCCGGCGCCCGGCGGCATCGGTCAGGACGAGCCGGAAGTAGCGGAAGATCGCCGCGTTGATCAGCCGCAGCCTCAGCCCTTGCCCGGCCCGGACCGCGAGCGGCCGGGCGCCGGGCGCGAGCGCGCCCGGACGGGCGGGCGAGCCCGCGCGCCCCGCGGCGACCGAGCCGTTGGTCAACACCCACTGCCCCATGTTGACCCGGCAGGTATTGACGCAGTTGCGCCCCGGCAGGACGTTGGGAATGGCGCCGGCCGGCAGCGGCTCGTCGGTGCGCCGGCCGTCGCCGTCGAGCGGCGTCTCGCACAGGTCCGCGGGCGTCGGCTCGACGGGGTCGCCGGGGAACGGCCCCGGGCCCGCCCACGGCAGCGAGTCGTCGGCCGGGAAGGTCGCCGCGTCGTTGCGGCCCGGCTCCTTGCACACCGTCACGTCGCTCAGCACCACCACCTCTTCGCGCGCCGGCAGCACGCCGGCTCGGACGAGCTCCTCCTCGGCGTCGTCGGTCACGATCAGCGGTCCGTAGAGCCCCTTGAAGACCTGGTTGCTGGGCTTCACGTGCGGGTGGTACCAGAAGATTCCCGGCCTGGTGACCTTGAATCGATAACGGTAGCTGCCGCCCGGAGGCACCAGGTTCTGGGTCACCTGGGTGCCGTCGCTGCGGTTGTTGATCTCGATGCCGTGCCAGTGGATGGTGCTCGGGACCGGCAGCCGGTTCCTGAACCGCACCGTCACCGTGTCGCCGACGCGAGCGCGTATCTCCGGACCGGGCGTCCGGCCGTTGAAGGTCCACAGGCGCTCGAAGGAGCCGTCACCGTCGAGATCCTGGAGCGCCGGGCGCGCCACCAGACGCATCCGCAGCGAGCGCGAGCCCGCCGATCTGCCGGCCGCCTCCAGGGCGGGCGCGACCGCGACCACGACCGACAGCAGCCAGACCACACGAGCACCGCGGAAATGGCGTCTCTTGGGAGTCATGTCGGGGAATCGCCGGCGCTCCGGTTCGGGCCCGTCCCACCCGTCGGCCGCCGACGCTTGCGAGTATATTCCAGGGGCCGGATGAACGAGCGCCTCTCCATCGCGACCCGCGGCAAGGGCCTCCACGAGATCACCGGCGAGGTGCAGGCGGTGGTGCGCGGCAGCGGCGTCGCCGACGGCCTGTGCACGATCATGATCCAGCACACCTCCGCCAGCCTGACCGTCCAGGAGAACGCCGACCCGTCGGCGCGCCGCGATCTCGAAGCGTGGCTGGAGCGCCACGTGCCCGAGGGCGATCCGCACTTCACCCACACCCAGGAAGGGCCCGACGACATGCCGTCGCACATCCGTGCCGCGCTGACCTCGACGACGCTGAGCATCCCGATCGTGGACGGGCGCCTGGCGCTCGGAACCTGGCAGGGAATCTACCTCTGGGAGCACCGCCGGCGCGGCTCGGAGCGGCGCTGCGTGGTCCATATCGGGGACTAGCGAAGCTCCGCCTCGAGACCGCCGGGGCTCGCTCGGGGTGGACCGCGGACGGCCCTCTACCTACGCCGCGGAGTGGCCGGCGAGGCGTCGACGCCGGCGGCGCAGACGCGGTTCCGACCCTCCTGCTTGGCTCGATAGAGGGCGTCGTCCGCCGCCGCCATCAGCTGCGAGTCGGACATGCCAGGCTCGAGGACGGCGACGCCGAGGCTGACGGTCACCGGGCGGTGCGGCCACTCCGCCTCCTCGACCGCGCGCCGCAGCCGCTCGGCCGCGAAGCGGGCGCCCTCGAGGCCGGTGTTGGTCACCAGCAGGGCGAACTCCTCGCCGCCGTGGCGGGCGACGAAATCGCCGGTCCGTCTCATCGCCATCAGGATCCCGGCGAGCTGCTCGAGCACCCGATCGCCGGTCGGATGGCCGAAGCTGTCGTTGTAGGCCTTGAAGAAGTCTACGTCCAGCAGGACCAGTGCGAGCGGCAGGGAGTAGCGCCGGGCGCGCTCGCCCTCGGACGCGAGCCGCGCGTCCAGGGCGCGGCGGTTGCGGAGGCCGGTCAGCGGGTCGGTGACGCTCTCTTCGGCGAGGCGCGCGTTCGCCTCTTCGAGCTCCTGCTGGTATTTCTCGAGGCGCCGCTCGTACTGCCGCCGCTGCGCGACGTGCCGCTCGAGCCGGCCGAGACTCTTGCGCAGCTCCAGCTGCGCCATGACCTGTCGCGACAGGGCCTCCAGCGCTCGGATCTGGTCCGGCTCGAGCTCCCGTGCCACGCGGTCGATCACGCACAGGGTGCCGAGGGCGTGGCCGGCCGAGGTCCTGAGCGGCGCCCCGGCGTAGAAGCGGATCATCGGATCGGCGGTCACCAGCGGGTTCGAGGCGAAGCGCTTGTCGCGGGTGGCGTCCGGAACCATCAGGAGCTGGTCGGGCTCGAGGATCGCGTGGGCGCAGAAGGCCAGGTCGCGGGGGGTCTCGGTCGCGTCGAGACCGACCCTCGACTTGAACCACTGGCGGTCGTCGTCGATCAGGCTGACCAGGGCGATCGGACAGTCGCAGATCTGCGAGGCCAGGAGCGTGATGTCGTCGTAGGCCTGCTCGGGGAGGGTGTCGAGAATGCCGTAGCCGCGCAGCTCCTCGAGGCGCCGTGCCTCCTCCGCTGCGGTCGCCACCGGAGCCGATTTTCCTGACTCGGACATGTCTAAGGTGATTTTCCTGTTGCCTAATATCTCACGTTTTGGTGGTATGGGGTTCGGCAGCGCAAATGCGGGGCTCTCGAGCTCACCCGGGCAGACTCTTGGCGGCCACGTGCGCCCTCCTCCTGATGGCGGCAGCGGCCCCGGGCCGGAGCTTCGACGAGGCCGACCGCGACACCGAGAGCTGTCTCTCGGACGGGCGGCTGCTCAAGAAGAACCGCCAGACCCTCGCCGGCATCACCGGCCCCGAGCTCTACACCATCGAGTGCGGCGGCGTCGAGCGGCGGGTGGTGGTCAAGCGGGTCGACAAGTCGACGCTCGGCGTCGAGCGCTTCGAAGGCGGAACCTGGGAGGTGGGCTTTTCCGACAGCTACCGCTACGAGCGCGCCGCCTACCTGCTCGATCGCGAGCTGGGGATGGACATGGTGCCGGTGGCGGTGATCCGCAAGGTCGATCGACAGCCGAGCGCCCTGATCGAGTTCATCGACCACGCCCGGCACGAGCAGGATTCGCCCCACGCTCCGAGCGACGCCGAGCTGGAGGAGCTCGCTCGGAAGAAGGGGATCATGGCGCTGTTCGACGCCCTGATCTTCAACACCGACCGGAACCTGTCGAATTGGCTGGTGGACGACGCCGACTGGCGTCTCTACCTGATCGACCATTCGCGCGCCTTCCGGACGGTGAGCGATCTGCCCGAGACCTACGCCGGGACCCGCACCTGCCTGCCGGCGGAGCTCTACGAGCGGCTTCGCGGGCTCCGGACCGAGCCGCTGATCGAGCTGCTCGGCGCGACGCTGTCGAAGCGGCAGATCACCACGATCGTCGCCCGCCGCGACAAGCTGGTGGAATCGATCGAAGTCGATCGCCAGCGGCTCGGAGACGACGTCGTGATCTGCCGGCCACCGAGCTGAACGGGGCGCGCCGCGGAATCCTCGGCGAGCCCTCATGCCGCGATCATTGCCGCGGCGCTGGCCGTCTCCTGGCCTCCGGGAGGGCCGAACAGCCCGGGAGGACATCGTGAGATCGCTCGCGCGACGTCAGCTGATTCGAAGCTCCGCCTGCGGCGAGCGATCGGTCCCGCTGTGCTAGCTTGCCGGTCGGAATGATCCGAAGGGCGGAGGCACTGCTCCTGGGGCTGGCGCTGTCGGCCGGTCCGGCGCCGGTCGCGGCTTGCACCACGATCCTGATCGGCAGAGCGCTCACCGCCGACGGCTCGGTGATCCACGCCCATAACGAGGACATGGGCAACGACGCGGTCGGCCGGCTGTGGGCGGTGGCTCCGGCGGTCCACGGCGAGGGGGTGACGCTCGAGGTGCCCTACGTCGAGCTGCCGCAGGCGCCGGCGACCCTCGGCTACTGGGCCTCCGGCAACGCGCTCGGATCGGAGGGGCTCGGCACCTCTTCCGAGACCCGTCCCTACGACTCGGTGCTGGTCGGCCTCAACCGCCGGGGGGTCGCGATGAGCTGCAACTGGGCCCACTCCCGGGAGGAGAATCGCGAGGGAATCGGCATCCGCCGCTACGCGATTCGCCAGCTTCTGCTCGAACGGGCGACCAGCGCCCGGCACGGCGTCGAGCTGATCGGCGAGCTGATCGAGGCCTACGGACAGGCCGACTGGGGCGGCCTGATCTACCACCTCGCCGACAGTCGCGAGGCCTGGGTGGTCGAGACCACCACTCGCAACTGGGTGGCGCGGAGGGTCCGCGACGACGAGATCCGGGTGACCGCCAACCGATTCCGGATCGGCGCCGACTACGACCTGAGCAGCCCGACCCTGGTCGCCGACGCGGTCGCCAACGGCTGGCTGCCGTCGGCGGACCACCCGCTCGACTTCAGCCGGGTCTATGGACGGCCCGGCGTGATGGATCAGCCCTACGACACCCGGCGCGAGGAGCGGGTCACCGAGCTGCTGGGCGCCAGGGCCGGGCGGATCACGCCCGACGACTTGCTGCCGGTGTTGCGCGACCGCTACGAAGGAACCGCCTTCCATACCCCACCCCAGGATCAACCGGTCTGGCGCGAGGATCTCGACCGGCGGCCCGAGATCAGCCGGACCATCGGCACCAACCTGGCCCAGTCGACCTTCGTCGCCCATCTGCGCGGCGATCTGCCGGTGGCGGTCGGCGCGGTCATGTGGCTCGGCTTGGGGACGCCCGGCTACGCCGGCTACGTGCCGCTCTACGCGGGCGGCGGCGCGCTGCCGGCGGAGTTCGCGCAGCCGGCGGCGGCGAGCGACGACTCCGCCTGGTGGCTCTTCCGGACCCTGCAGCGGACGGCCGATCGCGACTACGAGGCGCTCTATCCGGCGATCCGCGAGGCGTGGGACGAGCTGCACGCGGCGTCCTGGCGGGCCGCCCGCGAGATCGAGCCGCGAGCGCTCGTACTGCTCGAAAGCGGCGAGAGCGAACAAGCCGAGCGGCTGCTGTCGGCGTTCACGCTCGAGCAGGCCGGGCGGGTGCTGGAGCAGGTGCGGAGACTCGCCTCTGGAGGCTAGTCTTGCGGTTCTCAGGGTATCGATGGACTGCGTCGTCCAGGTGGCTATCGACATCAAGCCCGGCAGCGATCCCAATCGCATCAACCCGAGGTCGAAGGGCAAGATCCCGGTGGCGATCCTGACCACCAGCACGGCGGATGGCGACCCGCTCGACTTCGATGCCTGGGAGGTCGATCCGTCGACGCTCGCCTTTGGGCCCGATGGCGCCGGCATCGCCCACTCGACCGGCCACGCCGAGGACGTAGACGGCGACGGCGACCTCGACATGGTGGTCCACTTCGAGGTCCGGGACACCGGAATCGCCTGCGGCGACACTGAGGCCACCCTGACCGGAGAGACCTACGACGGGCAGCGATCGAGGGCACCGATTCCCTCAAGACCGCAGGCTGCCAGAAAGCATTCGCCGAGCGTGGTCTTCTCACCAGCGTTATAGGTCGCGCTAGATTCTGGGCCGCGGCGTCGTCCAGGCATTCGAACGGCCTGAGATGACCGGCGATCTCCGCAAGATGCCGCGGAGCTCGAGAAGAGATCAGGCTAGTCGCGGAGCTTCTTCGAGAGGTCGTCCCAGTCCTCCTCGAGCTCCTTCCAGTCCTCCTCGAAACCCCTTACGGAGTCCTGCCACTTGACGTCGTCGTGCTCGCCCATCTCCTTGAGGCGGCCGCGCATCCGGCGCTTCTTGGTGCGCAGCTTGGCGGTCCGATCGCGGATCGGTCCGGCGTCGAAGTCGAGCTCCTCGTCGAGCGAATCGTCGATCCGGTCGAGGCGCTCGGCCAGACGGGCGAGCTGGGCGTGGCGCTGGTGACGGTGCGAGCGCCGCCGCTCCTTGACGTCCGCGCCCCGTTCCCAGTCATCGAGGTCGGATTCCGGTCTCCGGCGGTTCTTCCTGCCGTCGAACTTCGACTCACGACTACCCATGCTCGACTCTCCTCTAGGCTGCCTCCATGTTCTAGCATACCGCTCTCGACAACCTCAGCCCGCCCTTCTCGCCAGCCCTCGCCCGCCACGCCGAAAATGCCCGAACTCGCGCTGTCACACCCCGGTCGGGAGGCCCGTCGCGGATGCCCGCAGTGAGCTTCGGCGAGGCGCCGATTCCCTACCCCATCACGCGCAGCCCGCGGGCGCGGCGGATGCGCATCGTCATCCGCTCGGGAGAGGTCTCCGTGGTCGCGCCGCCCTTCGTCCGGCGCCGCACGATCCTGGCGTTCGTCGAGTCGAAGCGGCGCTGGATCGAGAGCAAGGTCGAGGCCCAGCGCCAGCGTACGCCGCTCGGCGCGCCGGCGCGCTGCGTGTCGGGCGCGAAGGTGCTCTGCCGGGGGCGGCAGCTGGAGCTGCGGGTCGAGCCGGCACCGGTCGAGACCGCCAGCCTGCGCTTCGCCAACGCCTTCCACGCGCGCGTTCCCCGTTCGCTCGACGGCGCCGCGAGCGAAGCGGCCGTCCGGCGGCTCCTGATCGGCTGGTTCGAAAGGCGCGCGCGCGCCGACGCCGGGCTCTGGGCTCGGGAGCACGGCGCCGCGCTCGGCGTCCGGCCGGCGCGGATCCGGATCGGCGACCAGAAGACCCTGTGGGGGAGCTGCTCGGCGCGTGGCGTGATCTCGCTCAACTGGCGTCTGGTCGCCGCGCCGCGGCCGGTCTTCGAATACGTCGTCGTCCACGAGCTCTGTCACCTGATCGAGCGCAACCACGGACGGCGCTTCTGGCGCCTGGTCGCCGGGCGGCTGCCGGACTACCGCGAGCGGCGCGCCTGGCTGAAGCGGCGCGACGTGGGCCTGGCCTGATGGCCCGCTGGGATCAGCTCCAGCTCACCCACAGCAGCTTCTTGCCGGTCAGAGCCAGCAGATCGTGGCCGTTGGGATGCGGCAGGAACTGCCGGACCCTGTCGCCCTTCTCGGTCAGCGGGCAGGCCTCCAGCTCGCGGCCCCGGGCGTCCATGGTCACCGGGGTCCGTGTCGGAGTCGCCGGCCACCGAGCTCGCGGGATCCGGCCTCGGCCCGGCCGCGCGCGAACCGGCGGCGCCGTCGGCGGGTTCGGTCACCGCCGGCACCGGCCCAGGCGCGGGGCTCTCGGCCGGCGGCCGCGCGCAACCGATCGCGAGCAGCGCCACCAGGAGCGAGAGAGTCGAGCGCCGAGGCATTCCAACGAGGCTACGCCTGCGACGCGCCCGCGGCTGTTGCCGGCGCCACAGCCGGATCCGGTCTACTCCACCCGGTAGCTGACGCCGTTCGAGCGGCCGCGGCCGTCGGCGA
>JBFGLX010000152.1:0-7968 GCA_041575955.1 Thermoanaerobaculia bacterium | reverse complement strand
TTCGGCGGCGGCACCTTCGACATCTCGATCCTCGAGGTGGGCGACGGCGTCGTCGAGGTCAAGGCGACCAACGGCGACACCCATCTGGGCGGCGACAACATCGACCAGAAGGTGATGGACTGGCTGCTCGAGGAGTTCAAGAAGGACCAGGGAATCGACCTGGGCAAGGACCCGATGGCCGTCCAGCGCCTGCGTGAGGCCGCCGAGAAGGCCAAGATCGAGCTGTCGACCGCGCAGGAGAGCGACATCAACCTGCCGTTCATCACCGCCGACTCGTCCGGCCCCAAGCACCTCAACATCAAGCTCACGCGCTCCAAGCTCGAGCAGATGGTCGAGCCGATCATCCGCCGGGCGATGGCGCCCTGCAAGCAGGCGCTGAAGGACGCCGGCGTGACGGCGGACAAGATCGACGAGGTGGTCCTGGTCGGCGGTCAGACGCGCATGCCGGCGGTCCAGGCCCTGGTCAAGGAGCTGTTCGGCAAGGAGCCCCATCGCGGCGTCAACCCGGACGAGGTGGTCGCCATCGGCGCGGCCGTTCAGGGCGGCGTCCTCGGTGGCGACGTCAAGGACGTGCTGCTGCTCGACGTCACCCCGCTGTCGCTCGGCATCGAGACGCTGGGCGGCGTGTTCACCCGGCTGATCGAGCGCAACACCACCATCCCGACGCGCAAGAGCGAGATCTTCTCGACCGCGGCCGACAATCAGACCTCGGTCGAGGTGCACGTGCTCCAGGGCGAGCGCGACATGGCGAAGGACAACCGTACGCTGGGACGCTTCCACCTGGTCGGCATCCCGTCGGCGCCGCGCGGCGTGCCGCAGATCGAGGTCGCGTTCGACATCGACGCCAACGGCATCCTGAACGTGTCGGCCAAGGATCTCGGCACCGGCAAGGAGCAGAAGATCACCATCTCGGGCTCCGGTGGCCTCGGCGAGGACGACATCAATCGCATGGTGTCGGACGCCGAGTCGCACGCCGACGAGGACCGCGAGCGGCGCAAGAAGGTCGAGGCGAAGAACCAGCTCGACCAGCTCGTCTACTCGACCGAGAAGACCCTCTCGGAGCACAAGGAGAAGCTCGGCGCCGAAGACGTCGGCACGCTCGAGCGGGCGCTCGAGGACGCCCGCAAGGCGCTCGAGTCGGACGATCTGTCCGAGCTCGAGAGCGCCGCGCAGACGCTCAACCAGGCCTCCCACAAGCTGGCCGAGGCGATGTACAAGCAGTCCGGTGGCGGACAGGCGCCGGGCGCCGACGCCGGGGGCGGCGGGGGTGGCGCGTCGGCGGAGACGGGCGACGGCGAAGAGGGCGAGGTCATCGACGCCGAGTACGTCGACGTGGAGGACAAGGCCAGCTGAGACGGGCCGCGGAGGGCGGCCCGGTTCGACGCGACCGGCCGCAGAGGCACCGATGACAGCTCGACGCAGAGACAGCTCCGAGCGCCGCTACGTGATGATCAGCGCGGTGGCAGAGAAGTTCGAGATCCATCCGCAGACGCTGCGAATGTACGAGCGCGAGGGGCTGATCTCACCGGTGCGCAGCGCCGGCAACACCCGGCTGTACGACGAGCAGACGCTGCGCCGCCTCGAGACGATCCTCACCCTCACCCGCGACCTCGGAGTCAACCTGGCCGGGGTCGAGGTGATTCTGAATATGCGCGAACAGATGGAGTCGATGCAGCTCGAGGTCGATCGGCTGCTCGACTTCGTCAAGCGCGAGACGCTCGACCGCCGGGCCGGGATCAAGCGGCGCCACGCCCTGGTCCCGGTCCACGGCGGCGCCCTGGCCCGAGCCCAGAAGAAGGACGGGTGAGGGCGGCGCCGGCGCTGCGGCCGCGTGCTACGATCTTTTCGTGAATTCGCCGCTGGCTGCCGATGCCGTGTGTGAGCGCTGCGGCGGGCGGGGTTGGATCCTCCAGGAGGACGGTGGCGCCGGTACCGCCACAGCCTGCGAGTGTCAGGCGGAGAAGGTGGTGCCGCGCCTGCTCGGCCTGGCCGGAATTCCCGATCGCTACCGCCGCTGCTCGTTCGAGAACTTCACGACCGAGGACCAGAATCCGGGCTGGCGGGACCAGCTGGTGGCCGCGATCACCAGGAGCCGGCGCTACGTCGAGGAGTTCCCCACCGAGGAGGGCCGTTTCAACGAGCGCGGCCTGCTCTTCACCGGTCCGACCGGCGTCGGCAAGACGCACCTGGCGGTCGCCGTGCTCTCCAGCCTGATTCAGCGCTACCGGGTGCACGCCCTGTTCGAGGACTGCACCGCCCTGATCCATCGCCTGCAGAGCACCTTCGAGCCGGGCTCGGCGCGCGGCAAGCAGGAGGTGTTGAATCCGATCCTGGAGGCCGAGGTGCTGCTGCTCGACGATCTCGGCGCCCACCGCGTGAGCGACTGGGTCGGCGAGATTCTCTACCTGATTCTCAACGAGCGCTACTCGGCCCGCTTGCCGACCCTGGTGACCACCAACCTGCGCGTCGAGCGGGATCAGCGGCGCGCCGACCGCCACGAGGGCGGCGTCTACGATTCCCAGCTCGAGCCCCGGGCGCGGCTCCAGACCGGGCGCGAGTCGATGTACGATCGCCTGGACGCCAGCCTCATCAGCCGCCTGCACGAGATGACCCGGCAGATCCGCATCGAGGCCGGGGATTTCCGCGAGGGGATGAAGAGTCACTAGCGCCGCCGCGGCCCGAGCGTCCAAAGGCCAGTGCTTGCAGAGCCGCAGTAGAGGGGTGGTGAGAAATGCAGGCTAGGCCGCTGCTCCGTTGGGTCGCCGCCGTGGCGGCGGCCCTGGTGCTCGGGTCGTGCGGCTCGGCTCCGCCGCGGGCGCGCCCGGCGCCGGGGCCGCCACCGGCCGGCCAGCCGGAAGCGGCGGCGCCCGAGGAGCGGGCGCCGGCGCAGGTCGCGCCGGTCCGGGAACCTGCCGAGGCCGCGCCGCCGCCGGTCAGCCTGCCGCCGATGCCGAAGAGCGTGCGGGTCGGTCTGGCCACCGATCTGGCCGAGCTCTGGTTTCCCCCCGATGGCGGCGAGCTGGCGATCAGCGCGGCGGGGGCGCACGTCGCCCTGGCGACCGCGCTGCGGGTCGAGCCGGCGGCCGGGGCGGCCGGCGGCGGCTCCTGGCGGCTGCAGGTGGCGGCGCTCAAGGACGAGGGCCAGGCGCGCGGGCTGGCCGCGACCGTCGGCCGCCAGAGCGGCGAGCCGGCCAGCGTCGTGTTCGACGCCGGCTCCGACCTCTACCGGGTGCGGGTCGGCCGCTACCCGAGCCGGGCGGCGGCCGAGCTCGCCCAGCAACGGCTGGAGCAGCACAACGTCCACGGCAGCTGGATCGTGAGCGAGCGGGGCGAGCTCGCGGCGCCGGCGTTCCGGATCTCCCGGGGCGCCGAGGAGCGCCGGGTCGAGGGCCGCTGGCTGGTGGTGCGGACCACCTCGACCGCCGGCATCCGGGTCCTCGATCGTCGCTTCCGGGGCGAGATCATGCTCTACCTGAACGACCGGGGCACGATCAACGTCGTCAACCGGGTGAGCCTCGGCGACTACCTGCGCGGCGTCGTGCCGCGCGAGATGGGGCCGAAGATCTACGACGACCTCGACGCGCTCAAGGCGCAGACCGTTGCCGCCCGCACCTACGCCCTCAAGAACATGGGCGAGTTCGCCGACGAGGGCTACGACATCTGCGCCACCCCGCGCTGCCAGGCCTATGGCGGCATGGACTGGGAGCACGAGCTCAGCGATCGCGCGGTCGCCGAGACCGCCGGCGAGGTTCTGGTCTACCAGGGGGAGCTCGCCGACACGCTCTACAGCTCCACCTGCGGCGGCCACACCGAGAACGTCGAGGTGGTCTTTCCGCTCAAGCGCGAGCCCTACCTGAGTGGAGTGCCGTGCGTCGAGGGTGGCGTCGAGGTGCTCGAGAGCGCGACGCGAAGCCGGTTGACGCTGCCCGCGCGGCTCGCCCAGGCGGTGGTGCCGCCGGAGACCGGCGGCCACGCCGAGATGATCGGCCGCCGCTTCGAGCGCCTGGCGGCGCTGGCCGGGCTGAGCGCGCCCGCCGACCGGCTCGCCTCGGTCGAGCGGCGCGAGGTCCAGCGCTTCGTCGGCGCGCAATTCGCGCTCGCCCTCGACGCGCGGCTCTTCCTGTCGGCCGAAGATATCGACTATCTGCTCGACCACCCGCCGACCGACTGGACCGAGCCGGACCTGCGCCTTGCCGCCTACCTGAAGAAGAGCGGCCTGCTCGGCGGACCGCTCGAGCAGCCGCTCGAGCCGGACGAGCTCGAGGAGACGATCTTCAGGCTGGCGCTCTTCCTGCGGGTGATCGAGCAGCGGGACGTGCGCTTCCTCGGCCTCGACGGCGGTCGCCTGCGGATTCGCGACGCCGGCGAAGAGAGGATTCTGGCCGTGCCCGCCCGGGTCGCCACCTATCGCCGGCTGGGCGAAGAGACGCTCTGGGCGCCCCTGCGGCTGGTCGCCGGCGACCGGCTGAGCGTCTTCTTGCGCGGCGACGAGCTGCTGGCGGTGCGCCAGGAGGTCGATCCCGACGGCCTCGGCTACGACCGGACCAGCGATCGCAGCGCCTGGACCCGCTTCCGCTCCGACCGCGAGCTGGCCGAGCTGGTCGAGACCCGCTACCCGAGCCTCGGCTTCACCGGCTTCGAGATCCTCGCGCGCGGCGTTTCCGGGCGGGTGGGGGAGCTGCGCCTGCTGGGCGCCGGTGGCCGCAGCGAGCGGGTCGTGGGCCTGCCCATCCGCTGGACGCTCGATCTCCCCGACACCCTCTTCACCGCCCGCCGGCTGACGCCGCCGGAGGGCGAGGCCGGCTGGCTCTTCTCCGGGAGAGGCTGGGGCCACGGCGTCGGACTCTGCCAGGTGGGCGCCTACGGCATGGCCCTGCGCGGCCACGGCTACGAGCAGATCCTGCAGCACTACTACACCGGGGTGGAGCTGGTGCGCCTGGAGCCCGCATTCGGGTCGTAGGTAGAAAAGGTAACCCACGGGTTACTCTTGGGCATTCCGGACTGGTCTGGACCGTTCCACTGTGGTAAACAGAGACCTTCTGGAACGCAGATGGCATCCGAGAACGAGATTCGCGCCGTCGTCCGCCGCGTCGTCGAGGAGCTGGCGGCGGCGGAAGGTCCCCCGAGCGTCGGCGACGCCGGCTCGAAGGGCGATCGCGTCGCCATCGGCGCCGACCACGGCGGCTACGGGCTCAAGGAGGCCCTGGCCGCGCATCTGCGCGATCGCGGCGTCGAGGTCGAGGACTGCGGCACCCACAGCTCCGAGGCGGTCGACTATCCGGACATCGCCCACGCGGTCGCCCGCCAGGTGGCGTCGGGCGCCTGCCGCTGGGGGGTGATCGTGGACGGCGCCGGCATCGGCTCGTGCATGGCGGCCAACAAGGTCCCGGGTATCCGGGCGGCGCTCTGCTACGACCTGTCGTCGGCGCGCAACAGCCGCGAGCACAACCACGCCAACGTGCTGACCCTGGGCGCCGGCCTGATCGGCGCCGGCCTGGCGCGCCAGATCGTCGACGCCTGGCTCGAGACGCCCTGGGGGAGCGGCCGGCACGCCCGCCGGGTCGAGCTCATCACCCGGTTGGAGCGCGAATATCTGAGGAGCGCTGCGAGTGGATCGTGAACGGCTGATCGAAGCGGTCGCCCAGCGGGTGCTCGACGAGCTGGCCGCGAGCGAGCACCCCGGTCCGAGCGCCTGCTGCGCCGACTGCTCCGGCGGGTGCGCCGCGAGCTGCTCGGACAAGGTCCGGTGCATGGTCGACGAGGGCGCCTGCCGGATCAGCTTCAACGGCAACGGCGCCGACGTGCCGATCGAGCTGGCGCGCTACATCGACCATACGATCCTCAAGCCGGACGTCGGCCCCGGCGACATCGACCGGATCTGCGACGAGGCGCTCGAGTACGCCTTCGCTTCGGTGTGCGTCAATCCGGTCTGGGTCCGGCGGTGCGCGAGCCGGCTGCGCGGCTCGACCGTCAAGGTCACCTCGGTGGTCGGCTTCCCGCTCGGCGCCAACGCGCCCGAGACCAAGGTGCTCGAAGCGCGCCGGGCGCTGCGCGACGGGGCGCGCGAGATCGACATGGTGCTCAACATCGGCGCCCTCAAGGCGCGCGACTACGAGCTGGTGGCGCGCGACATCGCGGGCGTGGTCGACGCCTGCCGCGAGGTTGGAGCGGTCAGCAAGGTGATTCTCGAGACCGGCCTCCTGACCGATGAGGAGAAGGTCATCGCCTCGCGCATCGCCCGCGACGCCCGCGCCGACTTCGTCAAGACCTCCACCGGCTTCGGCCACGGCGGGGCGACCGTCTTCGACGTCGCGCTGATGCGCGAGGCGGTGGGCCCGAAGATGGGGGTCAAGGCGTCGGGCGGCATTCACACCACCGCGGAGGCGAAGGGGATGATCGAGGCCGGCGCGACGCGCATCGGCGCCTCGGCCGGCATCGCCATCGTCGGCGGAGAAGAAGGAGGCAAGCGTGGCCGGTATTGATCTCCGTTCGTACGTCTTTCTCGACAGCCTGCAGCCGCAGTACGCGGCCTTCCTGGGCACCGTCGCGCAGGGCTTCCTGCCGCTGGCGGGCGACGCCTCGCTGTTCGTCGAGATCGCCCCCGGCATCGAGATCAACCGGCTGACCGACATGGCCCTCAAGAGCACCAAGGTGCGGCCGGGCATGCAGATCGTCGAGCGCTACTACGGCCTGCTGGAGGTCCACTCCCACGAGCAGGCCGAGACCCGCGCCGCCGGGTCGGCGATCCTCGACGAGATCGGCCACAAGGAGACCGACCGGCGCAAGCCCAAGGTGCTGTCGAGCCAGGTCATCCGCCGCATCGACGACCACCAGGCACAGCTGATCAACCGCACGCGGCACGGGCAGATGATCCTGCCCGGCCAGACGCTCTACGTGCTCGAGGTCGAGCCGGCCGCCTACGCCGCTCTGGCGGCCAACGAGGCCGAGAAAGCCGCCGAGATCAACATCCTCGAAGTGCGCGCGTTCGGCTCGATGGGGCGCGTCTACCTGGGTGGCGAGGAGCGCGACATCGACGTCGGGTGGCAGGCGGCGGTCGCCGCTCTCGAGGGCATCGAGGGGCGGACCGGCGAGTGAGCGTGGATCTCTCAACAACCAGAGCTGGAAGATAAGAGGAAGGAGCCGACAATGGCAGAAGCATTGGGCATGATCGAGTGCCGGGGGTTCGCCGCGATGGTGGAGGCGTCGGACGCGATGGTCAAAGCGGCCAAGGTAGAGCTGGTCGGGTACGAGAAGACCGGTGGCGGCTACGTCACCGCGCTGGTGCGCGGCGACGTGGCGGCGGTCAAGGCGGCGATCGAAGCCGGCGTCCGCGGCGCCGAGAAGGTCGGCGAAGTGGTCGCGACGCACGTCATCGCCAGGCCGCACGCCAACATCGACGACACGCTGCCCCTCGGGCGGCAGTCGACCGGTGGCCGCGCCGCGAAGGGACGCAAGTGAGGGGGGTTGGAGGCGCCGCGAATGCTTCTGGGTGAGGTGGTCGGCAACCTGGTCGCCACCCGCAAGGAGGCGACCATGGAAGGCTTCAAGTTCCTGGTCGTCAAGAGCCTCGACGTCGACGGCAAGCAGGGCGGCGGCTCGGTGGTCGCGGTCGATGCCGTCGGCGCCGGCGTCGGCGAGGTGGTCCTCTACGCCACCGGTAGCGCCGCGCGCCAGACCGTAGCCACCCGGGAGCGGCCGTGCGACGCGGTGATCATGGCGATCGTCGACACCTGGGAGGTGGACGGCAAGGAGGTCTACCGGAAGAGCTGATGGCGATCTCGCCCCAGGAAGTCGAGCAGATCGTCCGGCGGGTGCGCCAGCGCTACGGCCAGCCGGAGGCCTCAGCCGAGCCGGCGCGAGCGCCGGCCGCGACGCCACCGGCCGCCACCGGCGGCGGGGTCTTCGCCACGGTCGCCGAGGCGGTCGCCGCCGCCGGCCGGGCCTTCGACACCTTCCGCGAGACCAGCC
>JBFGLX010000151.1:0-8001 GCA_041575955.1 Thermoanaerobaculia bacterium | reverse complement strand
GCCGCCCTCGACGGCGTAGAAGTTCGTCACGGTCACCGGACCCTTGTTCTCGAAGACCTCGAAATCGTCTTTCGTCAGTCCGGTGATCGGAGTGCCGTCCTTCTCGGTGACCCAGACGTCGACGTTGACGACGTTGACGTCGACCGTCTCGTCGAAATGAAACTCGTCGCTCTCGGGGGCGGCCGCTACCGGCGCCTCCGGGCTCTCGGGGGCCGGCTCTTGCGCCCGGGCCGGGGCGGCGGCCGCGCAGAGCGCCAGCAGCGCGCACAGCAGGGCGGTCTTGGAGATCCTGGATGTCATGGCTTTATCTCGAAGCTCGAAGACAAGATCCTACCACTGGCGGCGTCGTAGACCGCGACCACGCACCGGTGGTCCTTGCCGCGCAGCCGCAGGCTGGTCTCGTAGCGGCCGACCTGTCCCGGCTGCGGCGCCGCCGGCGCCTCGAGGGCGAGCGGAATCACCGGAATCTCGGCCCGCTGCCCCTCTTCGTCGATCACCGCGATGCGCAGCTCGAGCTGACTGACGAAGCCGCCGGCGGCGGGCAGAAAGGTCAGCTCGGAGAGCGGCACGAGCACGGAGAGCGGCACGTCGATCCGCTTGCGGCCCGCCCGCTCCGGCTCCCCGACGACGACCTTGAGGGCGCCCTCGCCGGGCGTGTTGCCGAACAGGAGCGTGCTCTCCACCGCCATCGTCACCTCGCGCTGACGCGAGCTGTCGAGGTAGCCCGCGCGGCTCCGGACGCGGAACTCGGGATTGCTGAGCTCGACCCGCACGTCGTGCCGCCGATCGTCCCACTCGCGGCCCGGGGTGAATCCGAGCCAGTAGTAGGAGCGGGTATCGGAGACGATCTCTTGGAGCGCGTTCATGCGCCGGGCGTTGAGGAAGGCCCGGCCGCCGGTCTGCTTGGCCAGGCGCTCGAGAGTGTAGTGGTTCTCCTGCTCGCGCAGGAAGCTGCGGTTCTCGAACTCCTGCGGGGCGGGCGCCGATAGCAGCGTGATGTCCACGGCCTCCCGATCGAGCCCCGGCACGTCCACGGGATAGAGGGTGTAGCCGAGCAGATTGGCGGTGTCGGTCAAACGGCCGTAGAGGTCGTCGCCGTCCAGCCCTTCGCGGTCCAGGATCAGCCGGTCGAACTGCGAGTAGAGGTAGTCGACCGGAAAGAACGGCCAGCCGCCGGAGAGCAGGATCATCACCTTGCGCCCGGGCGGCCGCGCGAAGCTGCGCAGCGTGGCGGCCGCCGCCGCCACCGACCGGTCGAGCTGCTCGGACAGCCGCTGCACGTAGTAGCGCTCCTGCGGATCGAGCAGGATCCGATCGATCCCGGTCCGCAGGCCCTGCTGGGAGAGCGTCACCCCGAGCAGGCTCTGCACTCCCTCGTCCTCGTCGAGCCGCGCCTGGCGCCGCTCGACGAGCCGCTGGAGGCCGCGGGCCGGCCGCTCCTTGGCGCGCTCGAAGACGCGCTCGAGCTGGGGAACCGACTGGCTCCAGGTGGACAGCATCTGGAGCTCGCGGCCGTCGTAGGCGACCACCGCCATGCGGTCTTCGGGGCCGAGCAGCGCGAGGTCGTCGGTCAGCGAGTCGAGCACCCGGTCGCGGTCGGTGGCGATCGAGAAGAACTCGTCGATGAACACCAGGTAGCTGGTCTCGACCGGACTCCCGGGGGCCAGCTCGGGCACCCCCGGCACGGTCGGCGCCCCGGCCGGGGCCCCCATGTCGCCGGCGCGGACCGCAACCCCGCCCCGCACCTCGGAGAAGTAGTCGATCGGAATCTCCTCGCCGTCGATCACCAGCCGGAAATCGTGCGACTCGAGGCCGGCGATCGGGATCCCGTTCTTGTCGGTGACCACGACCTCCAGGTTGACCACCCGGACGTCCAGCACCTCTCCGAAGACCCCGGGCAGTGCGCTCGGCTGGTCCTGGGCGGCGAGTGGCGCGCCGGCGAGCGCGCAGGCGGCCAGGGCCAGGGCCTCGAAACGTCTGAGCTTGTCTGTCATCGGTTCTCCTTGGGGCTGAAGTCCCGCGGTGAGCGGTCCGGGGCGGCCGGGGCGGCATCCGGTGTGTGGCCGGGCGCCTGTACGGGGAGCAAGACCCATGCCGGGAGGCCCTCGCCTGGCCTCGCTACCCTGCCAGCTTGCGCAACAGGTGATTCACGATTCGCGGCGCGTGCTCGCGCGAGTTCTCGATGAAGATCCGGCCGGTGTCGCGGCCCGCCTGGAGGGTGCCGGCGACGTACAGGCCCGGTACGTTGGTCTCGCAGCTCTCGGGATCGAAGCTCGGCACCAGGGTGTCGGCGGCGACCTCGATCCCGCAGCGCCGCTGGAAGGCGACGTCGGGCTCGTAGCCGACCAGGACGTAGGCGGCGTCGGCGGCCATCTCCCAGTCCCCGCCGGAGGCCGTGAGGCTCACCGAGCGGTCCCCGAATCGGGTCACCTCGGTCTCGAAGCAGGCGGCGATCGATCCCTCGGCGATGCGATTCTCGAGATCGGGCTTGAGCCAGTACTTCACCGAGCCCTTGAGCTCCGCGCCCCGGTGGACCAGGGTCACGCGGGCGCCGGCGCGCCAGAGGTCGAGCGCCGCCTCGGACGCCGAGTTGCCGCCGCCGACGATCACCACCCGCTCCGAGTAGTGGCGGGAGGGCTCCCGGTAGCGATGGTGCACCCACTCCCGATCCTCGCCGGGAATCCCCAGCCGCCGCTGGTTGTGGAAATAGCCGGTCGCCAGGGCTGCGGCGCGCGCCCGGCGCCGGTGGCGGCCCGAGCGGCCCCGGGTGGTGGCGACCAGCACCTCGCCGTCCCGGGTGATCTTCTCGACCTCCTCGTGGAGCGCGAGCGGCAGGTCGTAGCGGCGCGCGACCGCCGCGTAGTAGGTCAGGGCCTCGCGGCGGTCCGGCTTGGCCCGCGGGATGGTGAACGGCACGCGCGCGATCTCCAGCCGGTCCCGGGTGGTGAAGAACTCCATGTAGGTCGGAAAATCGAGCAGGTTCGCGGCCAGCGGCCCGCGCTCGACCAGCAGGGTGGAGAGGCCGCCGCGCACCGCCTCGGCGCCGATCGCGATTCCGGTCGGCCCCGCCCCCACCACCAGCAGATCGAGCGGCTCGCTCAACGGCGCGACTCCGCGTCCGCCGGCCGGCGGTAGAGGTGGTCCACCGGGCCGTGCCCGCGGCCGATCGGAAAGGCCGCGGCGATCGCGCCGTGGAGATAGTCGATCGCCTCGCGCACCGACTCGACCAGGGGCCGGCCGGCGGCCAGGCCGGCGGCGATCGCCGCCGACAGGGTGCAGCCGGTGCCGTGGGTCGAGGTGGTCTCGATGCGCCGATGGCGGAAGCGGTGGACCTCGCCCCGCTCGTGCAGCAGGTCGAGCAGCCCCTCCCCTTCCCCATGTCCGCCCTTGAGCAGCACCGCCGGCCCCGACTCGGCCAGGGCCGCCGCCGCCCGGATCCGCTCGGCCTCGCTGCCGACCGGCAGGCCGGTCAGCCGCCGCGCCTCGGGGAGGTTGGGGGTGATCACGGTCGCCCTCGGCACCAGCAGGTCGACCAGCGCCTCGACCGCGTCGTCGCGCAGCAGAGCGTCGCCGCTCTTGGCCACCATCACCGGGTCGAGCACAACCGGCAGCCCGGGATGGGCGTCCAGGCCCGCCGCCACCGCGCGGATCGTGGCGGCGTTCGCGAGCATGCCGATCTTGACCGCGTCGACGCCGATGTCGTCGAGCACGGCGTCGAGCTGCGCCGTGACCATGTGGGCCGGAATCTCGTGCACCGCGCTCACCGCCACGGTGTTCTGCGCCGTCACCGCGGTCACCACGCTCAGCCCGTAGACGCCGAAGGCGCCGAAGGTCTTCAGGTCGGCCTGGATCCCGGCGCCACCACCGGAGTCCGAGCCGGCGATGGTCAGGGCGCGCGGTCGGCCGCTCATCGAGCCTCGTCCGCCGCCGTACCGGGCGCCCGCGCTCGCCCGCGCAGCAGCCACCAGATCGCCAGCAGCACCAGCACCACCGCCACGCTGAGCAGCTGCGCGACCGTGAACGAGCCCAGCAGGCGATCGTCCTTGGCGCGCACGAACTCGACCAGGAAGCGCTCGACGGCCATCAACGAGAAGACCCCGATCGCCACCGTGCCGCGTCCGCCCCACCGGCGGAGCCACCAGACTCCGAGCGCCCAGATGGCCAGGCAGGCGACGGTCTCGTAGAGCTGGGTCGGATGCACCCGCAAGAGCTCGTCGGCCGGCACCTCGGGGGGCACCGGGGCCCCGTACTCGCGGCGCAAGAAGCCGGCCGTCGTCGGGCCCGGCAAGCCGTAGCGGAAGGCGACGCCCCACGGCAGGTTTGTCGGCACGCCGTAGTCGTCGCCGACGAGAAAGCAGCCGATCCGGCCGATGGCGTAGCCCAGGGCCACGGTCGGCGCCGCCGCGTCGGCCACCGCCCCGAGCGGCAGCCGGCGCCGGCGCGCCGTCCAGATGACGCTCGCCGCCCCGAGCGCCAGGCCGCCGTACCAGACCAGCCCCGAGCGCTCGATCAGCGAGCCGGGGTCGCCGTAGAGGATCGCGTAGTAGATCTTGGCGCCGACGATGCCGCCGATGCCGGCGGCCAGGAGCATGGCGCTGGCGTCCTCCTCGTCGCCCACCTCGAGCTGCCGGACACCCCAGCGCAGCTGCATCCACGAGAGCAGGAAGGCGACGACCATCAGGCCGCCGAACGGGCTGATCGAAACCGGGCCGACGCTGAAGAGCTCTTGGATCATCGACCGTTCAATATACGCCATGTCGAGCGGGCCGGCGCATCCGTGCGCGACTCGCGTAGAATTCGATCGTCATGCCGAGCGAGGCCACGCGCCTGGGATTCGAGCAGCTGAGCGCTCTGATGGGCCGCGGAACGTCCAGCGGACGCTGGCTTGTGCTCACCCACGACAACCCCGACCCGGACGCGATCTCGGCCGCGGCGACCCTGACGCGCCTCCTCCGGCACGTCTTCAAGCGCCGGGTCACCACCGCCTACGGCGGCATCATCGGACGCGCCGAGAACCGCGAGATGGTGCGCATCCTGGGCATCCGCCTGAGCCACGTCCGGCACCTCAACTGGAAGCACTACCGGCACTTCGCCCTGGTCGACAGCCAGCCGACCACCGGCAACAACCAGCTGCCCGACAACCAGGTGCCGACGGTGGTCTTCGACCACCACCCGCTGCGCAAAGCGACCCGCAAGGTGCCGTTCGCCGACGTGCGGCCCGAGTACGGCGCTACCGCGACCATCCTCGCCGAGTACATCGAACAGAGCGGCCTGCAGCTCTCGCGCCGGGCGGCGACCGCCCTGGTCTACGCGATCCGCTCGGAGACCCAGGATTTCGGGCGCGAGTTCTCCGCCGCCGACCGCGAGATGTACGATCGCCTCTACCCGCTGTGCGACACCCGGGCGCTGGCGCGCATCCAGCTCCCGCGCCTGCCCCTGGGCTACTTCCGGAACCTCCACGAAGCGCTCGAGAACGTCGAATCGGTGAGCACCCTGGTGGTCAGCCACCTCGGCGAGACCGATCAACCGGACATCGTGCCCGAGATCGCGGACCTCCTGCTGCGCCTCGAGGGCAAGACCTGGTCGCTGTGCACCGGCGTCCACGGCGAGCGCATCTACCTCTCGATTCGCACCACCAACTCGCGCGCCGACGCCGGCCGGCTGATGC
Organism: Thermoanaerobaculia bacterium; assembly: GCA_041575955.1. Classification (GTDB taxonomy): domain Bacteria; phylum Acidobacteriota; class Thermoanaerobaculia; order Multivoradales; family JAHEKO01; genus JAHEKO01. The sequence goes on along the minus strand of JBFGLX010000151.1, from coordinate 2,333 downwards.
GCCGGCTGCTCGGCCGGCGGGGCAAGGGGGGCGGCCACGGCATGATGGCGGGCGGCTGGGTCGACCTGCCGAACGGCGACCGGGCCCAGGCCCGTCCCCTCCAGCAGGCGCTCGCCGCGCGGCTGGCCAAGGCGCTCAAGAAGAACCCCCAGCGGCTCACGCGCCTCGAGCTGGCCACCCCGCGCCCGAGCGGCCCATGATCCCGGGTTGGCTGCGCCGGGAGCGCCCGAAGCCCTATCGCGAGCAGGACTTCCGCCGCCGCCTGCGCTACCGGGACGACTACCTGGCCCTGGCCGGCCACCTGGTCGACCTGCTCGACTTCGAGAGCGCGTACGACGTCGGGTGCGCCAACGCCTTCCTGCTCGAGGGCTTCGACGCTGCCGGCAAGCGGATCGCGGGCATCGAGGCGTCGCCCGCCGTCCGCGGGGTGCTCCCCGCCCAGCTCGCGGAGCGGGTCGTGATCGGCGACTTCGTGGCCGCCACCGGCTCCTGGGATTTGGTCTGCTGCGTCGAGGTCGCCGAGCACATCGAGCCGTCGCGCAGCCGGGAGCTGGTGGCGACGATCTGCGCGCTCGCCAGCCGCTGGATCTACTTCACCGCGGCGCCGCCCGGCCAGGCCGGCCGTGGCCACATCAACTGCCGTCCCCACGCCGAGTGGCTCGACTGGCTGGACCAGGCCGGCTGGCGCTGCGATCGCGAGCGCACCGACCGGCTCCGGCAGCGGCTGGCAGCCCTGACCCTGACGCCCTGGCTGCGGCAGAACAGCTTCGTCCTGAGCCCGCGGCCGGGGCCGGAGGCATGAAGCTCGAGCTCGTCACCCGCAGGGGCTGCCACCTGTGCGAGGAGATGGAAGGCGTCCTGCGAGCGGTCCTCGGCCCGCGCGGCTTGCGATTCGAGCGGCTCGACGTGGACGGCGACGACGGCCTGCGCCGGCGCTTCGGCGAGGTGGTGCCGGTGCTCCTGCGCGACGGCCGGCCGGTGGCCAAGGTGCGGCTCGGCCCCCGGCAGCTCGAGCGCATCCTCGACCGGCGCCGCTAGCCTCAGGCGAGCCTGAATCGTCTCACCAGCTCGGGCGTCATTCCCACTCGATGGTCGCCGGGGGCTTGCTGGTGATGTCGTAGACCACCCGGTTGACGCCGCCGACCTCGTTGACGATGCGGTTGGCGGCGTGGCCGAGGAGATCGTACGGCAGCGGGCTCCAATCGGCGGTCATGAAGTCCTGGGTCTCGACGGCGCGCAGGGCGATGACGTTGTCGTAGGTCCGCTGGTCGCCCATGACGCCCACGCTCCTGACCGGCAGCAGCACCGCGAACGCCTGGCTGACCCGGTCGTAGAGGCCGCGCTCGCGCAGCTCCTGGAGGAAGATGGCGTCGGCCTCGCGCAGCAGCTCCGCCCGCTCGCGGGTCACCTCGCCGAGGATCCGCACCGCCAGTCCCGGTCCGGGGAAGGGGTGGCGACCGATGAACTCTTCGGGCAGCCCCAGCTCGCGGCCGAGCTGGCGGACCTCGTCCTTGAACAGCATCCTGAGCGGCTCCACCAGCTCGAATCCGAGGCGCTCGGGCAGCCCGCCGACGTTATGGTGCGTCTTGATGACCTCCGCGGGGCCGAGGCTCGAGGCCGACTCGATGACGTCCGGGTAGAGCGTCCCCTGCGCCAGGAAGCCGATGCTGTCGAGATCCTTCGCCTCCTGCTCGAAGACCTCGATGAAGACCCGGCCGATGGTCTTGCGCTTGCGCTCGGGGTCCTCGATGCCCGCCAGCGCGCCGAGGAACCGCTCCTGGGCGTCGACCACCCTGACCGGCAGGCCGAGGCCGTCGCGCAGGCCGTGGACGACCTGATGCGCCTCGCCCTTGCGCAGCAGGCCGTTGTCGACGAAGACCGCCGTCATCCGATCGCCCAGGGCCCTCCTGAGCAGCACCGCGACGACCGACGAGTCGACCCCGCCCGAGAGCGCGCACAGCGTGCCACGGCCGGCGGTCTGGGCGCGCACCGACTCGATCGCCTCCTCCAGGAACGAGGCCATCCCCCAGTCCCCGGTGGCGCCGCAGACGCCGTAGAGGAAGTTGCGCAGGATCTCGCCGCCAGCGACCGTGTGCGACACCTCGGGGTGGAACTGGATGCCGTAGAGCCGGCGCTCCCGATGCTGCATGCCGACCACCGGCGCGCTCGCGGTCGAGGCGGTGATCTCGAAGCCGGCCGGCGGCCGCTCGACGTGATCGCCGTGGCTCATCCAGACCGTCTCGGACTCCGACAGGCCGTCGAACAGGCCGTCGCGGCGCTCGAGTCGGATCTCGGCTCGGCCGTACTCGCGCGCCGCCGCCGGCACGACGTCG
>JBFGLX010000150.1:0-8034 GCA_041575955.1 Thermoanaerobaculia bacterium | reverse complement strand
TTTCGCGCCGATGAGGAATCGAGCGCCGGCATCCTGGGCTCGGCGCTCTACGGCGACGGCGGCGAGAAGGAGATCCTGTACGTCCCCGGCGTGGGCTCGGCGCACCGGCCGTGGGTGGACGCCGAGATGCTGGCGGCTTCGGCTCAGGTTCCGGTCATGGACGGGCGGAAGGTGTTCAAGCTGGCCGTCAGCCACATGCCGAACGCCACCCGCGATCTCCTCGCCCGCCACGGGCTGGCGCTCGACGACCTCGACCTGCTGGTGATGCACCAGGCCAACCTGCGCATCAACCAGGCGGCGCAGCGCGCACTCGGGCTGCCGGACGAGCGGGTGCACAACAACATCCAGCGCTACGGCAACACCACCTCGGCGACGCTGCCGATCTGCTTCCACGAGGCCCGCAGCGAAGGCAAGGCGCCGCCCGGCGCCCTGGTCGCCTTCACCGCCCTCGGCGCCGGCCTCCACTGGGGCTCGGTGCTGCTGCGCGTCTGACGCGGCCCCCGCCGGCAGCGTCCAACGGACCCCTACCGCTTCGCCAGCTGGACCGCGATCTCGGCCAGCAGCTTGTTCGCCCGCGCCCGCCACTCGGCGTCGCCGAAGCGGCCGCGCGGTGCGGTCAGCTCGACCCGGCCGCCGTCACGGGAGTCGTCGCGCACCTTGATCCGCATCTCCCCCCAGATCAGCGCCCAGTCCGGCGTCACCTCGATCTGGTGGTCGAACGGCTCGCCGGAGAGCTGCAGCGCGTCGAGCACGGCGGCGAGCAGCTTGCCTTCGCCGCCGAGATACCGCTGGTCGTAGGTTCGGTAGATGGCGTGACTGTCGGCCGGGATCCGGTAGCTCTCGGTGGCCAGGAGCTGCTGAAACGAAGCCCCTTCGGCGAGCTGAGTGAAGTTGGCGTCGGTGCGGGCGCGCAGCCGCATGCGCTCGTCGATCGCGATCGCCCGCGCCAGGTGCTCGACGGCCGGTCCGTCCTGGCCGCCGAGGGCGTAGTTCGACGCCACCAGATACCAGGCCTCGGCCGAGTCGCCGCTGGCCGCCAGGTAGCGCTCGAGATGGGGCGCGGCTTCGTCCGCCTTGCCCTGCAGCAGCAGCACGGCGCCGATGTTGAGATCGGTATCCGGGGCGTCGGGATCGAGCTCCCGCGCCCGCCGGAAGGCCTCGAGCGCGGCGTCCAGGTTGCCTTCGGAGATGTCGAGCGCCGCCCGATTGAGCCACCCCTGGCGCAGCCGGGGGTCGCTGGCGAGGGCCCGCTCGAGGTCGTGCCGGCCGCGCTCGGTCGCGCCCAGCATGAAGTGCGCCGTGCTGCGCAGGAGCAGCGCCCGGGCCGACAGGGTCCGGTCGTCTCGCTCGTGCTCGGCCAGCAGCCGGAGCGCCTGGTCGGGGCGGCCGGCGTCGAGCGCCGCCTCGATCTGCTCGAGGGTGGGCGCTGCCGGCGCGGCCGCGGCGGCGCGCGCGAAGCCCGCCGGCGGGTGGCCGGCCGTGCCGGCGAGCACCAGCGCAGCAACTGCCGAGCGCGCGACCGAGAGCGCATCCATCGGGGCAGGATTCTAGGCTCCCGCCGGGTCGAGAGGCAGTGGAGCATGACGCAGCTTGGAACTCGAGGGCGCTCTTACAATCGTCTCGTGCACGACGCGTCGCTGACTCCGATCGCGCTGGCGGACGCTCTGGGCCGAAGCGTGGTCGGTCAGAAGCGGGCCGTCGAAGAGATGGCCATCGCCCTGGCCAAGAAGCTGGCGGGCCTGCCGGCCGGCAACGTGCTGCTGATCGGCTCCTCCGGGACGGGCAAGACCACCCTGATGCGGGCGGTCGAGCAGCTGCTGGCCGGCCGTCCCGAGCTGGCGCACCGATCGATCCAGATCCGGGTGCACGCCAACGTGCTGGCCGAGGAGGCCGAGGGCGGCCGCCCGGGGGAGGGGATCATCCGGCGCCTGCTCGAGCGCGCCCGCGAGCGCCTCGGCCCCGAGGCGCCGGTCGAGAAGCTCGCCGAGCGCGCGCGCGACGGCATCGTCTTCGTCGACGAGATCGACAAGATCCGCACGGTGGTCGGCGGCGAGCCCCACCTCGCGGGCATCCGGGCCCAGGAGGCGCTGCTGACCCTGATGGAGAACTCTTCGGTGCCGGTTACGATGCCGGACTGGGCGGGCGGCGGCGTCCGGGCGTTCGACGCCGCTCAGCTCTGGTTCGTCGGCGCCGGGGCCTTCGAAGGGCTCTACGATTCGGTCCACGACCGCGTCACCCTCGGCCGCGACCGCGGCGCGCTGCAGCCGACGACCATCGTCGAGGGAGGCAGCGTGCACCAGGAGACCCGGTTCCGGCTCGGCGACTGGCTGCGCAACGAGGATCTCTTCGAGTACGGCATGTCGCCCCAGTTCCTGTCGCGCTTCGACTCGGTGATCCTGCTCAACGATCTGAGCGTCAGCGAGCTGGTGCACATCTTCCTCGAGAGCCCCGACTCGGGCTACCGCCAGTCGCTCGCCTACTTCGCGCACCACGGCGCCGAGCTCGCCGTCTCGCCGGCCGCCGCCCGGCGAATCGCCGAGGAGGCGGCGCGCCGCCGCCGGACCGGCGCGCGGGCGCTCAAGGAGGTCTTCCGGCGGGTGGTGCGACCCTACGAGCTCGACCCGGTCGGGGCCGGCAGCAAAGGCGCCATCGTGGTCGACCTCGCCGAGGTCGAGGCGGCGCTCGGGTCGGACGGCAAGAGCGGTTGAGCCGCGCGCTACTCGCGGCGCAGCTTGACGAAGAGCTGCGGCAGGAGCGTGATCGCCAGGAAGGCCGCGAGCGCCACCAGCAGATTGCGCCAGACGCCGGGGCGCGCCGCCGCGGTCGCGTCCACCAGGGCGTGGGAGAAGTAGTTGTAGACCCAGAGCGAGGGCGCCAGGCTCAAGACCGAAGCGGCGAGGAAGCTCGCGAAGCGCATGCCGGTCAGGGCGGCGCCGGTCGAGACCAGGGCGAACGGGAAGGGCGCGAAGCGGAGCCGGAAGACCGTCCAGAAGCCGTGCCTCGCCACCAGCCCCTCGACCCGGGTCAGCCGTTCCTCGCCGAGCCAGTGGGCGATCAGCTCGTGGCCGAGCCGCCGGCTCAGCCAGAAGCTCAGGGTGCTGGCGATGACGGCTCCCGTCAGGCTGTAGACCCAGCCCCAGAAGGTGCCGAACACCGCGCCGCTGGCGAACACCAGCGGGCTTACCGGAATCCCGATCGGGCCGGCGACCGCCCAGAGCGCGATCAGCAGCGCCGGCGCCCGGCGGTCGCGACCGAGCGCCTCGAGCGTCGCCACCGCCTGGTCGAGATCGACGTACTCCGCCAGCGGGCTCCAGCGGGCGATCGCGAAGCCGGCGATCAGGAGCGCGACCAGCAGCGCGAACCGCAGCCACGCCCGGCGCGGAATGCCGCCCCAGCCGCCGGGACCGGGCTGGCGCGGCGCCTCGCGGCTCAAGACCGTTCTTCGGGCGGCCCCGGGGGCGGGCCGGAGGGGGGACCGTCCAGGCAGAGGAACTCGCGCATGTGCTGGACGAGGATCTCCTGCGAGCGCGGGTCCATGAAGTTGAGACGCAGCTCGTTGATCACCATCACTTCGGCGTGCTGCCACTCCGCCCAGCAGTCGGCGCAGATCTTGGTCTGCAGCTCCTGGCCGAGCGCGCCGGGATAGGAGACGCCGGCGATCGCCGGGGCGGTTCGGTTGCAGCGGATGCAGGTGACGTCTGGCATGGCTAGCCGTCGAGGCTCAGACCTCCCCCGGCAGCACGATCAGGCTGTCGGCTCGTTGCTGGATGTCCTTCGGCACCCGCACCAGCAGCAGCAGGTCGCCCTGCTCGCGCGAGCCGCGCAGCCCCTTGACCACCTCGTCGGGCACCGCCAGCTTGACGTAGGCCGGCCGCTTGGCGTTCTGGCGGGCGCTGTCGATCAGCAACCCGCGGACGGGCGCGACCTCGACCCGCTCGCGGTACTTTTCGAGCGCGTACGCGAGCTGCTCGAGTGGATTGTCCATGGCGTCTGCTACCCTCCCTTCTCCCTGGTCAGCTGGTCGCGGAAGTAGGCGATCGTCTGCTCGAGGCCTTCGGTGAGCGGCACCTCGGGCTCCCAGCCGAGCTCGGCGCGGGCGAAGGTGATGTCCGGCTGGCGGATCTTCGGATCGTCGGTGGGCAGCCGCTCGAACGCGATCTCGCTCGAGCTGCCGGTCAGCTGGATGATCGCCTGGGCGAACTCCAGGATCGTCATCTCGGCCGGATTGCCGAGGTTCATCGGGTCGCTCACGTCGCTGTTGAGCAGCCGCCAGATGCCCTCGACCAGGTCGCTCACGAAGCAGAAAGAGCGCGTCTGCTGGCCGTTGCCGAACACCGTGAGCGGCTGGTTGGCGATCGCCTGGTGGATGAAGGCCGGGACGACGCGGCCGTCCCGCGGCCGCATCCGGGGCCCGTAGGTGTTGAAGATGCGCACGATCCGGGTGTCCAGCCCGTGCACTCGATGGTAGGCCATCACCATCGCCTCGGCGAAGCGCTTGGCCTCGTCGTAGACGCCGCGCGGCCCGACCGGGTTGACGTTGCCCCAGTAGGACTCCGGCTGCGGGTGCACCAGCGGGTCGCCGTAGACCTCGGAGGTCGACGCCAGCAGGTAGCGGGCACCCTTGGCCTTGGCCAGCCCGACGGTGTTGTGGGTGCCGAGTGAGCCGACCTTCAGGGTCTGGATCGGCAGCTCGAGGTAGTCGATCGGGCTCGCCGGGGAGGCGAAGTGGAGCACGTTGTCGACCGGCTCGTCGATCTGGAACGGCACGGTCACGTCGTGGCGGAGGAAGCTGAATCGGGGGTTGGCCCGCAGGTGGTCGACGTTCTCGGTCTTGCCGGTGATCAGGCTGTCGACGCAGATCACGCGGTGCGACTCGGCGAGCAGCCGCTCGCACAGATGGGAGCCGAGAAAGCCGGCGCCGCCGCTGACCAGCGAGGTGGTCATGGCTGGGCTCGCTCCACCATGGGCCGGCCGACCGAGACGTACTCGAAGCCCGCGGCGGCGAGCTTGGCGGGCTCGTAGATGTTGCGCAGGTCGACGATCAGCGGACGCGCCAGCAGCCGATGCAGCCGGCCGAGGTCGAGCGCCCGGAACTGGTTCCATTCGGTCACGATGACCAGCGCGTCGGCGCCGTCGGCCGCCCCGTAGGCGTCGTCGGTGAACTCGACGTCGTCCCACATCGCTCGACATTCGTTCATGGCCGCCGGGTCGTGCGCGCGCACGCTGGCGCCGCGCTCGCGCAGGGCGTCGACGATGTCGAGGGCGGGCGACTCGCGGATGTCGTCGGTCTGCGGCTTGAAGGAGAGGCCGAGGATGGCCACCACCTTGCCCGCCGCGCCGCCCAGCGCGCGGTCGATCTTCTCCACCATGCGGCGCTTGGTGGCCGCGTTGACCTCGAGGACCGCTTCCATGATCCGGAAGGTCATGCCCTGTTCGCGTGCCATCCGGGTGATCGCGCGCGAGTCCTTGGGGAAGCAGGAGCCGCCGAAGCCGGGGCCCGGATGCAGGAACTTCGGCCCGATCCGCTCGTCGAGACCCATGCCGCGCGCCACCACTTCGACGTCGGCGCCGAGCTTCTCGCTCAGCCGCGCGACCTCGTTGATGAAGGAGATCTTGGTGGCCAGGAAAGCGTTGGAGGCGTACTTGATCAGCTCGGCGGTCTCGACGCTCGAGATCACGAACGGCACGTCGGCGACCCGCAGCGGCGAGTAGATGTCGAGCATCATGTCGATGGCGCGCTGATCGTCGCTGCCGATCACCACCCGGTCGGGCTGCATGAAGTCCTCGATCGCCGAGCCTTCGCGCAGGAACTCGGGGTTGCTGACCACCGCGAAGCTCGCCTGGTCGCCCGCCGACGCGCGCACGATACCGGCGATCAGCTGGCCGGTTCCGGTCGGCACCGTGCTCTTGGTCACGATCACCTTGTAGCCGTTCAGGTTCTCGCCGATCGACGTGGCGACCTGGCGGACGAAGCGCAGGTCGGCGGAGCCGTCGGGCCTCGAGGGCGTGCCGACGGCGATGAACACGGCCTGCGCCTCGCGAATGCCGCGCGCGAGCTCGGTGGTGAAGGAGAGCCGGGCCTCGGCCACGTTCTTGCGCACCAGGCTCTCGAGGCCCGGCTCGTAGATCGGGATCTCGCACCGGCGGAGCGCTTCGATCTTGCCCGCATCCTTGTCGACACCGACCACCTGCATGCCGAAATCGGCCAGGCAGGCACCGGTGACCAAGCCGACGTAGCCGGTCCCTATGACGCAGATGTTCATGACATTTCAGCCAGACTCGATGAGCGGACGGCGCTACCCGCGGTTCTCCACGTACCAGCCGACGAACCGCCGAATGCCCTCCTCGATGGGTACCTTGGGCGAGTAGCCGAGCAGGCGGCGCGCCTTGGCGATGTCGGCGTAGGTTACCGGCACGTCGCCCGGCTGCTCCGGGAGGTAGTCTATCCTCGGCTCGCGGCCCAGCGCTCGGCCGATGTGGCCGACCAGGTCGCTCAGGGTAGTGGTGTCGGCGCCGCCCAGGTTCAGAATCTCGAACTCCGGCCCGAGATCGTAGGCGGCCACGATGCCGTCGACGACGTCGTCGACGTAGGTGTAGTCCCGGCGCGTGTCGCCGGCGCCGAACAGGGTGATCGGCTCACCGCGCGCGATCAGGTCGGTGAACTTGTGGATCGCCATCTCCGGCCGCTGGGCGGGGCCGTAGACGGTGAAGAAGCGCAGGCACGACACCTCGAGACCGTAGAGATGGTGGTAGTTGAAACAGAGCAGCTCGCCGGTTCGCTTGGTGGTGGCGTAGGGACTGATCGGGGCGTTGATCTCGTCCTCCTCGGAGAACGGCACCTTCTGGTTGATGCCGTAGACCGACGACGACGAGCCGAAGGTGAAGCGCCGCGGTCCGAACCGGCGCGCCGCCTCGAGCAGGCGCAGGGTGCCGATGCAGTTGACGTCCTCGTACAGGATCGGCTCCTCGAGGCTGGGGCGGACGCCCGCCCGGGCGGCCAGGTGGACGACGCCGTCGAAGCGGCTGTCGGCGAACAGGCCGTCGACCAGCTGGCGGTCGCGGATGTCTCCCTCCACCAGGATCAGGTCGGCCGATTCGCCCAGTCGGCGGACGTTGGCGCGCTTGCGTCGGGGGTCGTAGAAGTCGTTGAAATCGTCGAGAATCGTGACCCGATCGCCGCGCGCGAGCAGCCGGCGCGTCAGGTGGGAACCGATGAACCCGGCTCCACCGGTCACTAGAATGTGGCTTCCCATCTATCTGTCTCTTCAGGTTCCGGAGGTGCGTCGGGGTGGGTAGGGGCCGGTTCGGCCGGCATCGGATCCGGGCCGCGGGTCAGTCGCCGGGGTCCGCCGGCGCCGTCTCGGCCTCGATGGCGATCTCGTCTCGGGCCTGCCTCTTGATCCCCGCCTTCTGGCGATTGCGAATCGCCCAGCGCAGCAGCTTCGACTCGTTGATGCCGATCACGATCTGGTCGACCGCGTCGTAGATCGACGGGTCGTTGATGATCTTGCCGAGCGTGCCGTCGCCGCTTTCCAGCTTGCCGGAGAGGCTGTTGAGGTTGTCGAGCAGCTGCTCGAGGTCGTCCGCGATCCCGCTGCCGTACTCTTCGTCGTTGATCAGCCGGGGGAGCAGGCCGCTGCCGTCGTTGAGGTCGGCGGCGAACGCGCCGAGGCTGTCGGCGGTGGTGTCGAGCTTGGCCAGCAGGCTGTCGAGACGCTCGCGCGAGGCGGGGTCGTTGAGCAGCGCCGGCAGGGCGCCTTCGCCGGACTCGAAGCGGCCGAGCACGCGCTCGAGCCGGCCGACCGCGCCGCTCACCCGCGTCGCGAGGGTGTCGTCGACGAGCAGCGAGCCGAGCGTTCCCTCGCCGCGCTCGATCCGGTCGAGGATCCGGCGCAGCGACTCGACCGAGGCCACCACCGAAGCCTTCGCCGAGCTCACCGCCTCGTCGTCGGTGAGCAGCTGCCCGAGGATCCCCTTGCCCTGTTCCATGTCGCCGAGGATCGTGCGCATGGAGACCGCGATCGCGACGACGTT
>JBFGLX010000149.1:0-8072 GCA_041575955.1 Thermoanaerobaculia bacterium | reverse complement strand
GCGCGATCACCTCGGTGCAGGCCATCTACGTGCCTGCCGACGATCTGACCGACCCCGCCCCGGCCACGACGTTCAGCCACCTCGACGCGTTCGTCGTCCTCGAGCGCGGCATCGCCGAGAAGGGCATCTACCCCGCGGTGGACCCGCTGGCGTCGAACTCGCGCATCCTCGAGCCGCAGGTCATCGGCGAGCGTCATTACGGCGTCGCGCGCAAGGTGCAGGCGATCCTCCAGCGCTACCGCGACCTCCAGGACATCATCGCGATCCTCGGCGTCGACGAGCTGTCCGAGGAGGACAAGATCATCGTCCGCCGGGCGCGCAAGATCGAGCGCTTCCTGTCACAGGCGTTCTACGTCGCCGAGCAGTTCATCGGCATCCCCGGCGTCTACGTCTCGCGCGAGGACACCATTCGCTCGTTCGAGGAGCTCTGCGACGGCAAGTGGGACCACCTGCCCGACCAGGCGTTCATGTACGTCGGCACGATCGAGGACGCCGCGGCGCGCGCCGAGGAGCTCGAGAAGTGAGCTTCGAGTGCAGCGTCGTCACCCCCGAGCGGGTGGTGATCGAGTGCCAGGCCCGCTTCGTGGCGCTGCCCGCCCACGACGGCGAGGTCGGCATCCTGAGCCGCCGGGCGCCGCTGCTCACCCGCCTCGACGTCGGCCCGCTGCGGATCGAGCAGAGCGCCGGCGAGACGGTGTCGTTCTTCATCGACGGCGGCTTCGCCGAGATGGTGGGCAACCGGCTGACGGTGCTGACCGAATCGGCGGTGCCGCCGGACGAGCTGACCCGCGAGGACGCGGAGGCGCTCCTGGCGAAGGCGCGCGAGATGCCGGGCTACGACGACGCCTCGCACGCCGCGCGCCAGCGGGCGCGGCGCAAGGCGCGCGCCCAGCTGCGCATGCTGGGCTAGGTAGCGAGCTGGGAGCGGCTCAGGTAGTCGGCGAGCGAGCGGCGGTCGTGCAGGGCGAGGAGCGCCGGCAGGCCCAGGAGCGCGACGGTGGCGACTCCCCCCAGCCAGCGGAGCGCGGCCTGGCTCGGGGAGAGCGGCCGGCCGCGGCGTGAGCGCGCCGCCAGCCCCGCCCTGAGCATTCCGGGCGTCCGTCCCCAGAAGACCAGCGAAAAGACCACGTAGAAGAACGAGAACAGGAGCAGCGCCAGCAGGTAGGCGGGCCCGTCGACGGCGCGTGGCGGCGCGCCCAGCATCGAGGCGCCGGCGACCAGGACCCCGAGCGCCACGCCGCAGACCGCGCTGTCGATCGCGCCGGCCAGCAGCCGCTGGGGGAGCAGCCCCGCCGACAGCCGCTCCGCCAGCCCTTCCGACGCGTCCTCTTCGGCCGCCACGGGTGCCGCCGCGGGCAGATCGATCTGCTCGGCTTCGGCGATCGGCGGCCGCGGGTCGCGCTCGGCCGTGCGGTCGACCTCGAGCCCCGCCTCTTCCGCGATCTCGGGATCGACCACCAGCGGCAGGTCGAAGAGCGCGGGCTCACGGGTGGTGGAGAAGGAGCGCCTCATCTCATCGAAACGGCAAGTACTTGACGTAGATCCGGTAGAGCAGGTCCTCGGGCCGATCCTGATAGGTGCGGGCGAACTTGCTGGCGCGCTCGAGCTCGTCGTCGTCGCCGGCCAGCTCCAGGGCCTCGGAGAAGTGGTCGGCCGCGGAGCTCGTGTCGCCGCGCTGCAGCGCCCGCACACCGAGGTTGTAGTAGCAGTCGACCATCAGCCGATTGAGGTCCGGATTGTCGGGCATCTTGTCGCGCATCCGCCAGAGATCGCGCAGCACCAGCTCCCACTCGCCCTGCCGGAAGATCGCCACCAGGCTGCGAATCGGCTCGAGCTCGGCGTCCGCGAGCAGCTTGAGGTTGGCCGAGGCCTCGTCGAGCGGGCGGATGGCCGCCGCCCGGGTGAGCAGCTCGTCGACGCGCAGAAACTCGTCTCGCGCCTGGGCCGCCCGCGCCTGCTCGACCAGCGCGTCGAACTCCGCCAGCTCGGCCTCGGTCGGCCCCGCGTCCTCGGTCTCCTCCCGGGCCATGGCCTCCCACCGGGCGACCAGGGCCTGCGCCTGCGAGTAGTGCTCGTCTTGCGGCGGCAGGCGCTTGAGCTGCGCGATGGCGGTGGACGTCTTGCCCGCGGCGTGCAGCTCCTCGGCGCGCTCGATCGGATCCGGCCGACGCGCCTCGCTGGCCACGGTCTCGGTGGAGTTGGGAAACATGCTGGACCAATTGCTGACCAGCAGCCAGCCGCCGACGACGACGAGCGCCAGGATGCCGGCGCCGACGTAGAGCAGGACCTTTTTCTTGTCGCTCGGCTCGGGGCCGGCGCGCGGCCGCGGCTTGGGAATCGGAATCGGCGCCGAGGGCGCCTCGAGCTCGGCCGGAACGGCGAGCGCGTCGAGCTCGCCATCGGAGTCGAGATCGGGCTCTTCGAGCGGCGCCACGGGCGTCTCCGCGTCGCCGGCCGGCGGCGGCTGGTCGAGCTTCTCGAGCTGCTCGCGCGCCGACAGGTGATCGGGCTGCATCTCGAGCACCCGCTCGAGGCCGGCTCGGCCCGCCTCGGTGGCGCCGCTCTCGATCTTCCCGAGCGCTTCGTGAAACGCCTCTTCGACGGTGCGCTCGGCCTCGGCCTTGAGCTTGCGCGCGGCCTCGATTCGCTCGCTGGCCTCCGGGTGGTCGATGTCGATCAGGAAGATCCGCGACCAGGCGTCGATGGCGCTCTGGAACTGGGCGCGCTCGAAGGCGGCCTGCCCCTCGGCCAGGAGATCCTGAATCCGCTGCTCGCTCTCGGTGTCGAGCGCCGCCACCGGCGCGGCGAGAACCTCCTCCGGGGTCGCCGGGGTCGGCGCCTCGGCGTCGCCGAGCACGGCCTGGGTGGCGGCCGGCTCCCCGGTCTCCGACTGCGTGTCCGACTCGGGCTCCGCGTCCGCGCCGGGCTCGTCGAGCGACTCGGGAAACTCCTCCTCCTCCTCCTCGGTCGCCGTGGCCGCCGGCGCCTCGAGCTCGCCCGCCTGCTCGTCCGGCTCGGCGCTGGCCTCCGCGGCAGCCGGCTCCTCCGGCTCGCCGTTGGCGCCGGGGGGTCCGGCGGCCGCGAGGGCCTCTCTCAGATCGTCGAGCACGATCTTGCCGTCCGAGCTGTCGAGCCGGTCCTGAAGCCAGCGGGCAGGCTCGAACAGCGGGTCGAGCCGCAGGATGAAGTCGCAGCCGAGCCGCGCCTCCTTGAGACGCTCGTCTTCGACCAGCTTCAGCGTCTGCTGAAACGTGTCGAGGATACGCTCCTGGATCTCCTGCGCTAGGGACACGTTGCCGGGATAGCTCATGGCTCGGGGGCTCTCGCCAAAGGATAGAAACTAGATGATGCTAACAGAACTAAGCGGCGATAAACAAACCAGAATCGGGCGATCGGACAGCCCCGGAGGCGGCGCGCGCCGCTCCGGGGCTCGCGCCAACCTAATCTCTATCGACGGGATTCGCCGTTACCTGCTTCGCAGGCGGACCCACCAGGTGTCGGCGGGCGCTTGCCGGGCGGTGTAGCATGGGCGCTTACGCAGCGCAGGAGATCGAGCATGCCGTCCAGTCTGAACAGCCAACCGATCGGAAGACCCCAGCCGCCCTTTCGGCTCTGGCGCCCGGCCCTGGTGGCCCTGGCGCCACTGGCGCTCGCCGGCCTGCTGCAAGCGCAGCCGAAGGCCGCGCCGCAGGCGGTCGTGCCGGGATCGGTCGTCGACGTCGGGGCGATCGCCAAGGGCGACCCGGTCAAGCACACGTTCGAGATTCGCAACGAGGGCACCGCGCCGCTCAAGATCACCCGCGTCAAGCCGACCTGCGGCTGCACCGTCGCCAGCTACGACGAGGTGATCGGTGCCGGCAAGAGCGGCTCGATCCAGGCCGAGCTCGACACCTCCGAGTTCCGCGGGCCGATCGCCAAGTCGATCCGGGTCTTCACCAACGACGCCGGCAATCCCGAGTTGACGCTGGTGATCAAGGCCGACGTGCGGGCGCAGGTCGACGTCAGCCCGGGCTACGCACGGTTCGTCGTCATCCAGGGCGAGAGCTACGGCACCAGGAAGCAGATTCTCTGGTCTGCCGAGTTCCCCCGACTCGAGGTGATCCGCGTCAGCTCGCCCTACGAGTGGGTCGCCGTGAGCCAGCGCAAGCTGGCGCCCGGCGACAGCGACTACCGCGAGGGCGTCAACCGCTGGCAGGTGGACGTGACGCTCACCGACGAGGCGCCGATCGGTCCGATGGCCGACTACATCCGGGTGGCTACCAACCATCCGCGCCAGAAGATGGTCCGGATCCCGATCTCGGGCATCGTGCGCCCGATTCTGGCGGTGACGCCGCAGGTGGCCGATTTCGGCCGGCGCGATTCGGGCGAAGCGCACCAGGCGACGCTGGAGGTCAAGAACCTGGGCGCCACCGCGGTCGAGGTCGAGAGCGCCGCCAGCGACGTGGCCGGCCTCGAGGCCCGGGTCGAGCCGGTCGAGGCGGGGCGGCTGTTCAACCTCGTCCTGACCCTGGCGCCGGGGATGGACAAGGGGCGTTTCCGCGGCAAGGTGACGCTCAAGACCTCGAGCCCCAAGCAGCCGATCGTCGAGATCGACGTGGTTGGCACGGTCATCTGAGAACCGATGCCCTTCCAACGCCCTCACGGCCGCCCGCTGGACGGCTTGCGCCCCGCCCACATCGAGCTCGGAGCGATGAAGTTCGCCGAGGGCTCGGCCCTGGTCGAGATGGGCGACACGCGGGTCCTGGTGTCGGCCTCGGTCGAGTCTCGGGTGCCGCCCTTCCTGATCGACAGCGGCCGCGGCTGGGTCACCGCCGAGTACGCGATGCTGCCGCGCGCCACCCACACGCGCTCGCGGCGTGAGGTCTCGCAGGGGCGGCCGTCGGGACGCAGCGCCGAGATCCAGCGCCTGATCGGGCGCAGCCTGCGCACGGTGGTCGACCTGACCGCGATGCCGGAGCGCACGATCGCCGTCGACTGCGACGTGCTCCAGGCCGACGGCGGCACCCGGACCGCCGCCATCACCGGCGCCTACGTGGCGCTGGCCCAGGCCCTGGCCCACATGCTGCTCGCGGGCGACATCCCCCGTTGGCCGCTGGTCGAGCAGCTCGCCGCGGTCTCGGTCGGCATCGTCGACGGCACCGAGCTGCTCGATCTCGAGGCGGCCGAAGATCAGCGGGCCGAGGTCGACATGAACGTGATCGCGACCGCCGCCGGCCACCTGGTGGAGATTCAAGGCACCGGCGAGCGGACGACGTTCACCCGGCCGCAGCTGGGCCGTCTCCTCGACCTGGCGCTGGCTGGCATCGGGACGCTGTGCGATCTCCAGAACCAGGTCCTCGCCGAGACCCTCGCCGAGGTCTCGAGCGTCGAGGCGAAGGGTCGGCGCACGGCGGCCGAGCCCAAGGACGAGAAGGGCCTCTGGGGCCCGCCCAAGTGATCTGATCGCCCCCGAATCCCTCGCCCCGGGGCCGATGATCGGTTATGGGTGACAGGCGCGCTTGCGCGCGGCGCGTTGAGAGCCACCGGGCCGGGAGGCGGGTCGGGCTAGGGCCGCGAGACGAGGGAGCGGTTCTCGGTCAAGGGTTGGCCGGTGTCGAGGTGGCCGGCGAAGGTCGGGCGCTGCTGGCCGTTCCAGAGCAGCACCACGCCGGACAGCTCGGGCAGGTTGGCCTGAACCGAGTTCACCAGGCTGTAGACCGAGAGCATCTCGTCGCGCGATCCCGACCGCGGCGGGTTGGCCTCGGCGGCGGCCAGGTCGACGTAAGCGATGCCGCTGGCCGAGATGAAGACGCTGCCCACCCGGGTGCCGGCCGGGAACGGCGCGCGCAGGCCGGGCGACTCCGGACCGGCCACCACCTCGGCGGCGACCGCGCCCAGATCGGCGCCCCCGTCTCCGGCGGCGATCAGGCGCTCCTCGGCGACCAGCCAGCCGCCGCCGGGAAAATAGAGCCTCAGCCGCACCTCGTCGCCTTCGGGCGCGACCATCGGGCCGGTACGCGCGGCGGCTGGCGGCGGCTGGATCTCGGCCGGCTGGCGCGCGTGCCACAGCCCGAGCACGGCCAGGCCCGCGATCACCAGGGCGGCGCCGATGCCCGCCGCCTGTCCGCGGGTCATCGAACCGCCTCGTCCGTCTCTCCGGCAAAGCCCTGGAGGCCCGCGCGGTAGCGCGTGATCGCCCTCACCAGCGCCTCGGCCAGGCTATCGCGATAGAGCGGATCCCGCAGCTTGCCCTCCTCCTCGGCGTTGCTGAGGAATCCGAACTCCACCAGCACCGCGGGCATGGCGACGCCGGTCAAGACGCGCAGCGGCGCCTGCTTGACGCCGCGATTTTGGAGCCCGAGCGCCTGGTTGAGCTCTTCCTGGATGAGCTTGGCGAGCGTCTGGCTGTTGGCCAGGTGCCGGCTCTGCGCCAGATCCCAGAGCAGCAGCTGGAGATCGGAGAGCGGGTCGCCCGCCACCGCGCCGGCGACCGCTTCCCCGGCCTCGCCGTGCACCCCGGCAACGCCGCCCGCGGCGAGGCTCAGGAAGTAGGTCTCGGCGCCGCGGGCGCTCGAGCCGACCGCCGAGTTGAGGTGCAGCGAGACGAAGAGATCGCCTTTGTTCTGGTTGGCGATCGCGGCGCGCGACTCGAGCGGCACCTCGACGTCGGCGCTCCGGGTCAGGACCACGCGCACCGGCAGGCGCCCCTCGAGCAGGCGCTTGATCAGCAGCGCCAGCTGCAGCGCGAGGCGCTTCTCCTCGAGGCCACCGGCGCTGAGCGCGCCGGTGTCGGCGCCGCCGTGCCCCGGATCGAGGACGATCGTGCGGATGCCAGAGCCCGCCGTCCGCGGGCGGCCGGGAGGCGCGGCCGGCGCCGCCACCGTCCGCGGGCCGCCGCGAAAGACGTCGAAGACCAGCCGGAACGGATCGTCGAGCAGGTAGTCCTCGACCGCGGCGCCGTCGGCCAGCTCGAGGCGAATGGCGCCGCCCGCGATCCGGATGGCGCGCACCAGCTCGTCGGGAGGCACGGTCCGGGCGGTATTTCCGGCCAGCCGGTCGCCGATCAGCTCGACCGTCACCGAGCGCGGGCCCTTGCGCAGGCGGTAGCGCGGACGGGTCGAGAACTGGAGGACCACCGTGGTCACGCCCTGGACGTGGACGAGGTTGAACTCCATGCCGAGATCGCGGGCCGGCTGGTGGCGCACCAGCAGCATGCGCGCGGCCGGGTTCCAGCTGAACTCGTAGCCGAGCTGATGGCCGTAGATGCGCTCCAGGAGGTCGAGCGGCACCTGGGCGCCGCCCTCGCCGGCGATCGCGGCCTGGGAGAGGTCGACGATCTCCTGGCCGGAGGTCAGGGCATCGCTGCCGGGCCCGAACAAGAAGGTCCGGTCGTTGAGCGTCAGCTCGTGGCTCTCGCCGAGCGGGCCGATCTCCAGCTCGCCGCCGAGCGCGCGGATCAGCGGCTCCGCCTCGACCAGGGGCCCGGCGATGGTCGTCGAGTACCGGACGGTGAGCCGCCGGGTGTCGAGATCCACCGCCGCGGAGCCCGACTCGAGAATCGGCAGTCCCGCCGGCTCGTCCTTGGCGGCGGTGGCCGGGGCGGCCAGGACGAGCGTCGCCAGCAGCAGCCGAGCGGCGTTGGGGGACGCTCCGATCACGGACGGGAGGATACCAAGGCGCGCGGCGGCGCGACGCGGCGCCGGCCGAGGGCCCGGCGCCCTGCCAGCCGGGGTAAGCTCTCTGCCAAGGGAGGAGTCGATGAACATCGAGGAGTTCAGGGTGGTCGTCCGTGCGCGTGACTTCGACGCGACCTGCAGGTTCTACGGCGAGGTTATGGCGCTGCCCAGGGTGCGAACGTGGCACGGCGAAAGTGGCCGCGGTGCCCTCTACCAGGCCGGCTCGGGCCTGATCGAGGTCGTCGGCCGAGCGCCCACGGTCGGCCGCGCCGAGCGCGACGAGGACTTTGACTACCAGGGGCCCGAGCTGAAGCTGAGCCTGACCCTCCTGACCGACTCCGCCGAGAAGGCGTATGAAGAGATGATCTTCCGCGAGCAGAACATCCCTGGCGGGCTCAAGCAGCTCGCCGACGGCTC
>JBFGLX010000148.1:0-8084 GCA_041575955.1 Thermoanaerobaculia bacterium | reverse complement strand
TTCGGAGTCGGCATCCTGCCGGCGAGCGACCTCGCCGAGAAGCGACGGTTCCTCATCGAGCGCGGGCCGGCGCCGAGCTATGCCTTCCTGGTCGAGGAGCACGACGGCGCGCGCCACGCCATCAACTCGCACGACACGGGCATCGAGCAGCTCTTCATCCGCACCCGGCCCTTCGGCGACGAGCCGCACTGGGAGATCACGCTCTCGTCGTACGAGAGAATCGTCGACCTGGCCAGGTACGTCGTCCCCATCCCGGCGGAGCTGCGCGAGGCTGCGCGCGCGAGCAGCCGCGAGTACGTCTCGCCGCTCTACTTCTCGTACCGGGACGACAACGTGAGGTAGCGAGGAATGGGAGCGAACCGGAGCAATCGACGCAGGTGGGCGCTGGCGGCCGTCATCACGCTGCCGCTGGCGCTCTACGCCGGCCACCTGACGCTGGTCAGCCAGGTGCGTAGCTACATCCACGCCGGCCGGCTGGTGATCTCGGAAGAGGCGGGACTCGAGCTCCTGGACAGCGCGCGGCAGCCCGGCGCGGTCCCGGCCGGCTGGCCGCGCGATCGGACACCCGCGGTCGTGCCGCTGGTCGAGGTCGACGCCTTCGACGACGACGCCAAGGACTGGTCGAACCTCTTCTCCCTGTTCGGTGGCGCCTTCGCCGTCTTCGACGCCAACGGCGACGGCCGGCTCGACGTCTACTTCTGCCAGGACGGACAGAACTGGACCCGGCCGACCGACGCCGACGGCATCCTGCTCGACGAGCCCCGGCGGCAGCACAACGCCCTCTACCTCAACCAGGGGAACAACCCGGACGGCAGCCCGATCTTCACCCAGGTCAGCGAGCTGGTGGCCGCCAACGACACCTACGTCGGCGCCGAGCTGCTGGTGGAGGACAGCCTCTTCCCGCGCCAGGCGGCGACCGATTCGGAGCGCCGGCCGGGGCGCCAGTCGCTGGTCGCCGTGGCCGCCGACTTCAACGCCGACGGCCTGCCGGACCTGCTGGTCGGCAACCAGTTGCCGGGGATGTTCTGGTCGCACGAGAAGACCCAGCACCTGATCTGGCCGCTGGTCTCCCCGGACGGCAGACAGGCGCGGGAGTCGACTCAGCGCCTGCGGGCGCAGGGCGCCGCTTTCGTGCACCATCGGCCCCGGCTGAGCCACGACGAGCGGCGCTCGAGCGCCCGCGGCGTCGAGGCGGCAGGCGCCAACAGCCTCTACCTGAACCTCGGCGACCGGGACGGCGACGGCATCCCCGAGTGGCACGACGCGAGCCGCGAGACGGGGATCGAGGGCTTTCGCACGTCGGTGTCGCTGTCGGTAGCCGACGTCGACCTCGACGGCGATCTCGACGTCTTCGTCGCCAACATGATGGATCCCGACTACATGCCGCTCGGCTCCAAGTGGTGGGCCGGCGGCGCCAACGAGCTCTACGTCAACCAGCTGGCCGAGACCGGACGGCTCGGCTTCGTCGAGCGGGCCGCCGAGATGGACGTCGACGGCGTCTACGACCAGGACTACGAGATGCCCGACTACTACCGGCTGCGCCGGCTGCCGCTGCTGCCGCCGGAGTACTCGTTCGTCTTCCTGAAGTACGAGGCCTACAAGCCGGACTACCTGGTGATCGACGGACAGGAGAGCGAGCATGCGCAGAACTCGTGGGCGGGCGTCTTCCAGGACGTCGACGAGGACGGCTTCCCCGACGTCTGGGTGGCCAACGACTGGGGATACCTGCGCCTCTATCGGAATCAGGGCGGCCAACGGTTCGTTCGCGAGCCCCACGCGGCACTGGCGACCTCCGGCAATTGGATGACCCTGGGTCCCGCGGACTACGACAACGACCTCGAGGAGGACCTGCTGGCCGGCAACCTGGGCGGCGCGATCTTCAGCCACGCGTTCACCGGCACCAACCCGTTCGATCTGTTCGATCCGGTGATCGGCGTCGCCACCGCCTCGGCCATGTTCATCAACGGCGCCCACGACACCCGGCACGTGTTCATCGACGGCGCCGACCACCGGTCGCGGCTCGGCGTCCGGGTGACCCACTCGGCCGTGCTGCCGCCCGACGCGTCGCTGCCCAACAACATCCGGCCGGTGCGCGAGGCGCCCAACGGGCTGCCGTTCGACCCGGGCAGCCTGGACCCCTACGAGTTCGCCTGGGGGGCGACGCCGTTCGATCTCCAGAACGACGGTCGAATCGACCTCTACTACCACGGCACGCTCTACGGCCGGGGCGGCGGCCTGTCGGCGATCCTCGGCACCGGGCCGGGCCGGCTGCTGGTCAACAACGGCGGCTCGTCTTCGGCGCTCGGCTTTACCGATCTGACCGCGGAGCACCACGTGCTCAACATCCACGAGCTGCACTACGACCGCCTGGAGTCCGAGGGCTACGTCTATCGCACGGCGCCGAGCCTCAACTGGCACAAGCGGGACGTCGTGTACAGCTACGATCGCAGCACCTGGGCCCAGCAGGGACCGTCCATTCAACAGAACATCGCCAACCACGACCTGATCCAGACCGCCGAGGCCGGGCGCGGCGCCCTGGCGGCGGATCTCAACGGCGACGGCTTCCCGGATCTCCTGCTGCGCAACGGCGGCGGCTACGACAGCCGCGCCTCCACCGCCACCAATCTGCGGGTCCGGCAGGGGGGGCGGGTCCAGGTGCTGCCGTCGCACAGCTACCACTACCCCGAGCCGACCAACTACGAGCCGGGGAGCACCCGGCTGTTCATCAACCGCTACCGGCGGAACCACTGGCTCAAGGTCCGCCTGGTCGACCGCTCCGAGGGCAGCCTCAACCGGGACGCGATCGGCGCCCAGGTGATCGTCAACGGGCGCTACCTGCGCGTCCGCCGTGCCGGTGAGGGGGTCTTCATGTCGAACAAGCTCGACGATCTCCACTTCGGCCTCGGCGCACGCCCGGCCAGCCGCATCGAGGTGCGCTGGCCCGACCGGGCCAGAACGGTCACCCGGGCGGCACTCGCGCAGCTCACCCGGGGCACCGTGACGATCTCCAAGCAGAACGGAGTGATCGACTGGCAGCCGGCCCCCGAGCCCGACTGGGCATCCGGCGAGCCGTCGCCGGCGGCGCCGCCCGCCTGGACCGCGGGCAAGAGCTCGCCGGCTCCGGCCGGGGCGCGCGGCGCGCGCGGCGGGGGAGGGAGCAGATAGCCATGTCAGAGACCTACGACGCCATCGTCGTCGGCACCGGGATCGGCGGACTCACGGCGGGCCTCGCCCTGCAGCGCCAAGGCCGCTCGGTCCTGCTGCTCGAGGGCGCCAAACAGTTCGGCGGCCTGCTCAACCCGTTCAGCAGAAAGGGGTACCACTTCGACGTCGGCGTCCACTACCTGGGCCAGGCTGCGCCGGGCGAGGCGCTGCGCACCGATCTCGATGCCCTGGGGCTCGAGGAGGTGCGCTTCCGCGAGATCGATCCCGACTGCATCGACCGCTACGTCTTTCCCGGCTACGAGGTGCGCCTGGTCAAGGGCATCGAGCGCTGGTGCGACGGGCTGGTCGCCGACTTTCCCCGGGAAGAGCGCGCCATTCGCCGCTTCCAGCGCTTGATGTTGCTGCTCGACCGGGCCATGAGCCCGGCCGGATCCGAAGCGGCCGATCTGCTGCGGGCGCTGCCGTTCACCGCCGACCTGGTGCGTTTGCTGCGCGCGCCGTTCGGCGCGCTGCTCGAGCGCTACTTCGAGGATCCGCTGCTGCGCAACGCGTTCGCCGGCTGCGGCGGCGACATCGGCCTGCCCCCCGGGCGCGTCTCGGCGCTCGCCTCGATGGTGGTGCTGATTTACTACCTGAACGGTGCCTACTACCCGATCGGCGGCAGCGGCAGCATCCGCGACGCCTACGTGCGGGCGCTCCGGGAGCAGGGCGCCGAGCTCAAGCGGAGCCACATGGTCGATCGGATCGAGAAGCGCCCGGACGGGGGCTTCGAGGTGCACGCGCGCGGCCAGCGGTTCAGCGCCCGCAGCGTGGTCTCGAACGTCGACATCGTCCACACGCTCGGGCTGCTGCGCGGCTGCCGGGCCAGCCGGCGCACCCGCAGGAAGGTGCGCGAGCTGCGGCCCAGCCTGAGCTGCTTCTCGGTCTTCCTGGCGACCGATCTCGATCTGCCCGGGTGCGGCATGACCGACGCCAACCTCTGGCACTACGGCGATCGCGACATCGACGCGATCTACCAGCGCATCGAGGCCGGCACCTCGGACGGCACCGAGTTCTTCCTGATCACCTCGCCGACGCTCAAGGACCCGGACTCCGGCCGGTCGCACGCGGGCGAGTACACGCTGGAGGTGCTCACCTTCGCCGCGCCCGGCCACTACGAGCGCTGGCTCGACGCGCCGACGATGAAGCGCGGTGGCGACTACCTGGAGATGAAGGAGCGCATCGCCGACCGCTTCATCGGCGCCGCCGAGCGCTACATCCCAGGCCTCGGCGGCCGCCTGCTGCACAAGGAGAGCGCCACCCCCGCCACGGTGTGGTCCTACGTGCGCTCGCGCGCCAGCGGCATCTACGGCCCCGAGCACTCGCCGGATCAGTTCGGCCTCGGGCGCTTCCTGCCGAGCGTCGGCATCCCGGGGCTCTACCTGGCCGGGGCGAGCGTCTTCGGCTGCGGCATCAGCCTGTGTCTAAAGAGCGGCCTGATGGCGGCCGACTTCGCGGAACGGCACCTGCGCAAGGCTCGGCCGGCGCGGGTGCCGGTCGGCGAGCCGTCGGTCTCCGCGCCGGCCCGGGGAACCTGAACCTGCCGAGGAGTCGATTATGAGGATCGCGATCGTTGGCAGCGGCATAGCGGGACTCACGGCGGCGCGAGAGCTCGCCCGGGCGCGGCACGAGGTGGTCGTGTTCGAATCGAGGGAGTCGCCGGCGATGCTGGCCCACACCGCGCGCTTCCGCCTCGACGGCAAGCGCCACACCATCGACTCGCTGCTCGCCTGGGATACCTACCATGGCGAGTTCTGCGATCTGCTGCGCGAGCTCGGCCTGTCGCTCCGGGACTTCCCCATGCACTCGGTCTCCTTCTCGGCCGAAGGAGGCGTGGCGCCCTACGCGCGCTACCGCTCGCGGCGCCTCTGGCCCCTGCACCACAACGTGCTCGTGCCCAGCGCCCGCTCGGCCACCGAGACCTGGCGGATCATGATGTTCTGGCTGCGCGGCTGGCTGCGCGCGCGCCGC
This sequence comes from Thermoanaerobaculia bacterium, assembly GCA_041575955.1. Lineage (GTDB taxonomy): Bacteria > Acidobacteriota > Thermoanaerobaculia > Multivoradales > JAHEKO01 > JAHEKO01. The sequence continues at coordinate 2,909 of JBFGLX010000148.1, read as the reverse complement.
AACCGCCGCCAGGAGCCCGGCGCCTCGGTCGAGGATTTCTTCGCCGGCGACTCGGCCACGGACTACCGCCGGCTGATCTATCCCTGGCTCGACGGCTGCTTCGGCTTCGTTTGCGCCGACGTCCTGCGACGCACCCCGGCGAGCTCGATGCTCGCGTTCCAGCTCGCCACCCTGGCCCACTCTCCGCAGGTGGTCGCGGAGGGGATGCCCGAGCTGGCGCGCCGGCTGCAGGCCGGATCCGAGCTGCGCTTCGGACACGAGGTCAAGAGGGTCGTGCCGGGGGCCGAGGGCGGCGCGTTCACCGGGGTGCGAGTGCACGCCGTCAGTGGCGGCCGGAGCGTCTCGGAGACCTTCGACAGCCTGGTCTTCGCCGTGTCGCCCCAAACCGTGGGCCGGCTGGTGGAGGGGCTCGACGACGCCGAGCGGGCCATCTGGTCGGCCTTCGATGAGTGCGCGGTGCGGCTGCACGTGCACACCGACCAGCGGTTGATGCCGTTTGACCCGCGCGACTGGTCGTCGGTCAACTACCGGCTGCGCGACGATCCGGCGGGCTCGATCGAGCTCACCATCTGGAGCAACGACGTCGTCGACGTCGACACCCCGACCCAGATCTTCTTCACCTGGAATCCGATCGTGCCGCCCGCCGTGGACAAGCTGCTCTACCGGGCGGACCTCATCCGGGTCGTGCCCACGGTGGAGGTCCAGCCCCTGCTGAACGACCAGATCCCCCGGCTCCAGGGCAAGCGCAACCTCTGGTACTGCGGCACCTGGGCGGTGGCCCACCGGGGCTCCTACCTGGAGGAGGGCGTTCAGTCGGCCCGCCGGGTCGCCTCGCGGCTGCTGGCCGAGCAGCTGCGGGCGCGGTCGCGAGACGCGCGCCGCGGGTCAGGACCGGTGGTCGTCGATCGCCAGAGCGCGGTCTCGTAGCCCCCCCTCGAGGAAGCCGTGCCGGCAGGCCCGCCGGCGCAGCTTGCCGCTGGTCGTCTTCAGGATCTCCCCGGGCGGCGCCACCAGCACGGTGCGCGGGGAGATCCGGTGCTCGCGCCGGAGCGCGGCGCGCACCGCCCGGAGAACTTCGGCGAGCGTCGCCTCGTCGAGCTTCTTCGACCGCACCTCGGCCACGACGACGACCTCCTCCACCGGCCCCCGGTCGGCGTCCTCGCCGTCGACCGGGAACGCGACCGCCCGGCCCGGGCGAATCTCGGCATGAGACGAGAAGACCGTTTCCTCCAGGTCCTGCGGGTAGACGTTGCGCCCGCGGATGATGATGACGTCCTTGAGCCGGCCGGCCACGAACAGCTCGCCTTTCAGCCGAAAGCCCAGGTCGCCGGTGCGTAGGTAGGCGCCGCCGTCCGGGACGTCCGCGAGGCGCGCCTCGAAGACCGGGGCGGTGAGGTCCGGCCGGCCGAAGTACCCCATCGCCTTGCTCGGCGAGTCGACCCAGATCTCGCCGACCCGTCCGTCCGGCAGCTGGCGGCGGCTCTCGGGGTCGACGATCCGGACGTCGACGTCGACGAACGGCCGCCCGCAGCCGACGAACTCGAGCGCGCGCTGGGGATCGTCGCTGTCGATCTCTTCGGCCCGGCCGTGGCGCTCGAGCTGGACGCGGTCGACCCGGATGCGGAGGCTGCCCCCGAGCGTGACCCCCACGGTGTGCTCGGCGAGGCCGTAGGCGGGGCAGAACGACTCGGGGCGGAGCCCGGCCTCGGCGAAGGCGTCGAGAAACCCGTCGACGGTGGACGGGCGCACCGGCTCGCCCGCGCACGCCACCACCTCCACCGAGCTCAGGTCCCAGCGCCGTCGCTCTTCCGCGGTGGTCTTGCGCACCGACAGCCGGTAGGCGAAATCGGGCGCCGCGGTGTGGGTCGCCCCGACTCTCGACATGACCTGCCACCAGACCCGCGGCCTCCTGAGGAAGCTCAGCGGCGACATCAGGTAGAGATGGCCGTTGCCGTGCACCGCGCTGAGGATTCCGCTGATCAGACAGAAGTCGTGGAAATGAGGCACCCAGGCGACCGCCCGGGTCTCGGCGCTCAGACGGAAGCCTTCGGCGTTGACCTCCAGCTGGTGGACGATGTTGGCGTGCGAGATCATCACCCCCTTCGGCTCCGAGGTCGAGCCGGAGGTGTACTGGAGGAAGGCCGGCCGGGCCGGGTCGGGTCGTTCGGGCTCGAAGCTCGCGCCGCCGCCGCGCTTCGAGCCGTCGGTCGTGTGCCAGGGGAGCCGCCGCCACGCCGACCGCTTGTCCACCCCCAGGTTCCTGGGCGTGGCCAGCCTCCGCATGCGGCCGTAGGCCCGGTTGGTCAAGACCGCGACGCTGGCGCTGCTCTCGGCCGCCGAGTCGAGCGCGTGCAGATCGGCGCGCAGCTGGAAAGGGTTCGGTGGCGCCAGCGGCACCGGGATGATGCCCGCCACCAGGCACCCGACGAAGGCCGCGACGAAGTCGAGCGACGGCGGGTAGATCAGCAGCACCCGCTCGCCCTCCTGCAGCCCGTGCCGCCCGGTGAGGAGCGACGCCAGCTCGAGCGTGGCCCGGTGCAGCTCGCCGACCGTCAGGCTCTCCCGATCGCGCCCCTCGCCGTCGACGAAGGTGAAGATCCGCCGCTCGGGGGCACTCTCGGCCTGGCGCCAGAAGGCGTCGAGGGTGGTCCGATGGGAGCCCGAAGCGTCCCTGCCGCTTGCGTCCATTGCCGGTGGCTTGATGGTACACGCCCCGAGACGGGAGGTCGAGAAACGGGCAGTCTCGAGCGCTCTCTCTCCCCCGAGCCAAGAGCGCCACGAATGCGCGTTCGCACCGCCGGCTGGTGACTACTTCCGGAGTGTCCTACCGGGGCGAGAGAGGAGAATGGTGCACCCAGGAGGATTCGAACCTCCAACCTTCGGATCCGTAGTCCGATGCTCTATCCAAT
>JBFGLX010000147.1:0-8136 GCA_041575955.1 Thermoanaerobaculia bacterium | reverse complement strand
TCGAGGCTGATCTCGAGCAGCTTGCGCGCCTCGACGGCGAACTCCATCGGCAGCTCGTTGAAGACCTCCTTGCAGAAGCCGTTGACGATCATCGACACCGCGTCCTCGGTCTCGATGCCGCGCGTATTGCAATAGAAAAGCTGATCCTCGCCGACCTTCGAGGTCGACGCCTCGTGCTCCATCTGGGCGGTCGGGTTCTGAACGTCGATGTACGGGAAGGTGTGGGCGCCGCACTTGTCGCCGATCAGCATCGAGTCGCACTGCGAGAAGTTGCGCGCGTTCTCGGCGTCGCGCAGGATCTTGACCTGGCCGCGGTAGGTGTTCTGGCCGAAGCCGGCCGAGATGCCCTTCGAGACGATGGTCGAGGTCGTGTTGCTGCCGACGTGGATCATCTTGGTGCCGGTGTCGGCCTGCTGGTAGGCCTTCGACAGCGCCACCGAGTAGAACTCGCCGACCGAGTAGTCGCCCTTGAGGATGACGCTCGGGTACTTCCAGGTGATCGCCGAGCCGGTCTCGACCTGGGTCCAGGAGATCTTGGCCCGCTTTTCGGCCAGGCCGCGCTTGGTGACGAAGTTGTAGATGCCGCCCTTGCCGGTCTTGGGATCGCCCGGGTACCAGTTCTGGACCGTCGAGTACTTGATCTGGGCCCCTGCGGCGGCGTGCAGCTCGACCACCGCGGCGTGCAGCTGGTTCTCGTCCCGCTTGGGCGCGGTGCAGCCTTCGAGATAGCTGACGTAGGCGCCCTCTTCGGCGACGATCAGGGTGCGCTCGAACTGGCCGGTGTTCTGGGCGTTGATCCGGAAGTAGGTCGACAGCTCCATCGGACAGCGCACCCCCTTGGGCACGTAGACGAACGAGCCGTCGGAGAACACCGCCGAGTTGAGGGCGGCGAAGAAGTTGTCGCCCCGCGGCACCACGGAGCCGAGGTACTTCCGGACCAGCTCGGGGTGCTGCTCGATCGCCTCCGACATCGAGCAGAAGATGACGCCGGCCTCGGCCAGCTTGTCCTTGAACGTGGTCGCGACGGAGACGCTGTCGAAGACCGCGTCGACCGCCACCCCCGCCAGCATCTGCTGCTCGAGGAGCGGGATGCCGAGCTTCTCGTAGGTGGCCAGGATCTCCGGATCGACCTCGTCGAGGCTGTCCGGGCCCTTCTTCGGCGCCGAGTAGTAGGAGATCGACTGGTAGTCGATCGGGTCGTACTTGATGTTGGCCCAGGTCGGCTCTTCCATCTTGAGCCAGTTCCGGTAGGCCTTGAGCCGCCACTCGAGCATCCAGGCGGGCTCGTTCTTGATCGCGGACAGCCGTGCGATCACCTCCTCGTCGAGGCCGGGCTCGAAGGTGTCCTGCTCGACGTCGGTGACGAAGCCCGCTTCGTACGGCTGGGCTACGCGCTCTTCCAGGATGTCGGTGGTCTCGGGTGGCATCAGGGTATCGCTCCTTGCCGGCCGGTCTCGGCCGGCCGCTGCTGTAACTTCAAAGACGAGCCTCAGGAAGGCTCTATTCGCTGCTCCACCGGCCGCCTGCCGATGCTCACCAGCCGCTCGAGCGGCTCGGTCATCTCGGCCAGAGAGATCGCCTCCAAAGCCTGACGTATGGCCAGGTTGATTCGCTGCCAGTTGCCGCGGACCGCACAGAACGGCTCCTGCGAGCATTCGCCCGGACCGTCCTCGATGCACTCCGTGACCGCTATGGGTCCTTCCAGGGCGCTGATGATCTCGGCCACCGAGATCGACTCCGGCGACCGGGCCAGGGTGTAGCCGCCCTTGACTCCGCGGTGGGACTCGAGCAGCCCGGCGCGCGCCAGGTGCTTGAGGATCTTGCTCACCGTCGGCAGCGGCAGCTGCGCCTCCGCCGCCAGGGCCGCGGCGTTGTGGAGCTCCGCCGGCTCGTCCGCGAGCCGGGTCAGGAGCACGATGGCGTAGTCGGACTGCCTGGTGATGCGGATCATCTGACGTTTCGCTCGATTTTCGCCGGGATTCCCTGCCGCAGCGGTTTTGCTCGGAATACAGGACCAATCGAGTCCCATTTCCATCTCGCATGATACTCACCGAGGCCGGGAAGTCAAGTCGAGGCCGGGTCAGTCGAGCGGTGCGCTCGCCGAGGCCCCGCAGCCCCAGGTGACGGCGACCGTCGATTCGCGGCCGCAGTCGACGTTCCGCCGGCCGAGCCGCGCTCGCCCCTGATCGTTCAGCCTGCCGGCGATCGTCCGGCCGCCGGAGAGCCTGACCTCGAAGCCGTCCCCCCGCAGGCCGCCGGCGAGCTTCACGACCAGCTTCCCCTGCCGCTCCCGGCAGACGGCCCTCTGGATCCGCTCTTGACCCCGGCAGGGCGGTGCCGGGCGGGCGAGTAGATGGGCGATGACGCGCAGGCTGAAATCGGGCGGCAGCTCGAAGATGTGGCCCCCGCCCTCGGTGGTCCAGAGCTCGACCGAGCCCCCGGCCGCGCACATGGAGAACCGGTCGACCCGCGATTCCTCGCCCGGGATCTCGCGCTCGAGATCGAGCCTTCCCGGCACCGGCTCCAGCGGGCCTCGGCACCGGTTGTACCCGGCCCAGCGCGTCGCGCTCCCGACCGCTCCCGGATAGCGGTTGCCCGCGAAGGTGCCGCCTTCGTAGTTCCAGGTCCGGTCCTCGGTGCCGTGGATGTGGAGCACGTGGATCGGTCTCGAGGGCGCGCAGGCCGCGGGATCGAAGTAGGTGGCGCCGGCGATGGTCGCGATGCCGGCCAGGGTCTCGGCGTGGTCGCACGCCATCCGGTACGACATGTAGGCGCCGTTGGACTGGCCGATGAAGTAGACGCGCCGGCGATCGACGTTGCACCGGTCGGCGACGGCCTCGATCAGGCCTCGCAGATAGCTCGAGTCGTCGACGCCGGTATCGAACAGGTCGCAGCAGACGTCGGTGGCGTTCCAGAAGCGATTGCCGTCGGCGTCCAGCGAGCCGTCCGGGTAGGCGTAGAGGAAGCCGAACGTGTCCGCCAGCCCCTCGATCCGCAGGTAGCGCTCCTGGCCGGCGCCCGTGCCGGCGAAGGTGTGCAGCACCACGACCAGCGGCGTCGGCAGCGCCGGATCGTAGCCGTCCGGCACCTTGAAGCCGATCGGCCCGCGGCCGAGGTCGAGCGGCCCGCCGCACTGGGCGGCGAGGCGGGCGGAGCAGGCGAGCGCGCCGAGCGCCAGCAGGACGACGGCCGGGCGCGTTCGACTCGTCTTCCGCATGCGCACGGGCTCAGCTCGACGACGTCGGTGAGTCCTCGGGCGGCGGCGGCTCCGGCCGGCTCGCATCGGGCGGTATGGCCCGCGCCCGGCCCAGGAGCAGGGCGGCCCACTGCAGCTCGTCGGACTCGTCCATGGCGATCTTGATCATCATCGTCAGCGGCACCGACATCAGCATGCCGAGCGGGCCCCAGACCCACCCCCAGAAGATCAGGGAGATGAAAACCACCAGCGGCGACAGGCCGAAGCGCCGGCCCATCAAGCTGGGCTCGATCAGGTTGCCGACCGCCACGTTGACCAGGAGGTAGCCGGCTGCGACCAGCGCGGCGCGTCCGGGTCCGAACAGCAGCAGGGCGACGATCGCCGCGGGCACCGCGGCGATGATCGAGCCGATCGCGGGAATGTAGTTGAGCAGGAAGGCGACCAGTCCGAAGACCGGAGCGTAGGGCAGGCCGAGGACCCAGCAGAAAAGACCGAGCAGAACGCCGGTCGCGACGCTGATCAGGGTCTTGACGCCGAGGTAGTGCTGAACGTCGCTGACCACCGCGGTCAGGTACTTGATCACCCTCGAGTTCATGCCGAAGGCGGCCGTCATCTTGCGCGGAATGCGGCCCCCCTCGAGCAGGAAGAAGACCAGCAGGAACAGCACCAGGGTGGAGAACGAGACCGCCGAAGCGACCCCGGTCAGGGTCCGGCGCACGAGGCCGCCCGCGACGTCGACGAAACGGCTGCGGTCGATGTCCTCGAACAGCAGGAGCTCCCCGAGATCGATCCCGCGCGCCTCGAGAGCGGCCACACCCTCGCGCAGCCGCTCGCCGAACTGATCGAGGTAGCCGGGGGTCGCGGCGATGAACGCGTTCAGGGTCGGGGAGATCAGATACCCCAGAACCAGCAGGACGCCGACCTCGATCAGCACGGTGGTCATCACCGCCAGCGTCAGCCGCACCCCCTTGCGACAGAGAAAGGCGACGATCGGAAAGCTGAGCAGGGCGATGAAGAGCGCCAGCAGCAGGGGGAGCATGAACGGCGCCGCGGCGCGCAGACCGGCGATCACCACGACCAGCGATGCGGCGTTGAGCAGCCAGCGGCCTCGCGGCGCCTTGGTCGCCACCGGCCGGCTCACCCCTGCAATCGCTTGTGCTCGGCGACCAGGTCCGCGACCACGCCCGGCTCGGCCAGGGTGGTGACGTCGCCAAGCTCGTCGTAGTTGCCCGCCGAGACCTGGCGCAGGATGCGGCGCATGATCTTGCCGCTGCGGGTCTTCGGCAGGCCGGGGGCGATCTGGATCTGATCGGGCGTGGCGAACGGTCCGATGGCCTGGCGCACCTGGGCGCGCAGCTCGGCGATCAGCTCGGCGCGATCGCGCGCCGCGTGCTCCGGGTTGACCAGCACGTAGGCGCTGATGCCGGTCCCCTTGATCTCGTGCGGATAGCCGACCACCGCCGCCTCGGCGACGCCGGGGTGGGCGACCAGGGCGCTCTCGACCTCGGCGGTGCCGAGCCGATGGCCGGAGACGTTCAAGACGTCGTCGACCCGCCCGGTGATCCAGTAGTAGCCGTCCTCGTCGCGATAGCAGCCGTCGCCGGTGAAGTAGAGCCCCGGGTAGCGCGCGAAGTAGGTCTCGCGGTAGCGCTCGTGGTCGCCGTAGATCGTGCGCGCGATCCCCGGCCACGGCCGGCGGATGCACAGGTTGCCGCGCACGTCATTGCCCTCGACCTCGTTGCCGCGCTCGTCCAGCAGCAGCGGCTCGACGCCGAAGAAGGGGAGCGTCGCCGAGCCGGGCTTGGTGGCGATCGCGCCGGGCAGCGGCGAGATCATGATGCCGCCGGTCTCGGTCTGCCACCAGGTGTCGACGATCGCGCAGCGGCCGTCGCCCACCACGTCGTGGTACCACTTCCAGATCTCCGGGTTGATCGGCTCGCCGACCGTGCCGAGAATGCGCAGGCTCGCGCGGCTGGACTTCTCCACCCAGCTGTCGCCCTCGCGCGCGATCGCCCGGATCGCCGTCGGCGCGGTGTAGAAGATGGTGACGCCGAGATCGTCGACCAGCTGCCAGTAGCGCCCCGGGTCGGGGTAGTTCGGGGTCGACTCGAACATCACCGTGGTGGCGCCGTTGGCGAGCGGGCCGTAGACGATGTAGGTGTGGCCGGTGATCCAGCCGCAGTCGGCGACGCAGGCGTAGACGTCGTCCTCGTGCAGGTCGAAGATCACCTCGTGGGTCAGCGCGGCGTACAGCAGGTAGCCGCCGGTGGTGTGCAGAACGCCCTTCGGCTTACCGGTCGAGCCCGAGGTATAGAGGATGAAGAGCGGCGACTCGGCGTCCATCTCTTCGGCCGGACAGTCGGGCGCGGCGCGCTCCAGCTCGGCGGCGAGCCAGTGGTCGCGGCCGGCGGCCATCGGCACGTCCGCGTCGGTGCGGCGCGCCACCAGGACGCTGCTAACGATCTCGAGGCCCTCGACCGCTCGATCGACGGTCGCCTTGAGCGGGATCTTCCGGCCCCCGCGCAGACCTTCGTTCGCGGTCACCACCACCTTGGCGCCGGCGTCGACGATGCGGTCGCGCAGCGACTCGGCCGAAAAGCCGCCGAAGACCACCGAGTGGACGGCGCCGATCCGGGCGCAGGCCAGCATCGACACCGCCAGCTCGGGCATCATGCCGACGTAGATCGCGACCCGGTCGCCCCGGCCCACGCCGTGCGCCTTGAGCACGTTGGCGAACCGGCAGACCCGCTCGTGCAGCTCGCGGTAGCTGATGCGCGTGTAGCTGCCGGGCTCGTCGCGCGCCCACAAGAGGGCGGTCTTGTCGGCGCGGCTCTCGAGATGCCGATCGACGCAGTTGTAGCAGGCGTTCAGCCGGCCACCGGCGAACCACGAGAACTCGAGCGTCTCCATGTCGGTCCGCGCGACCGTCTCGGGCGGCGCGAACCAGGCCAGACGCTCGCTCTGGCGCCGCCAGAAACCGTCGGGCGACTCGATCGACTCGCGATAGAGCTTCTCGTACTCCTCGAGTGAGCCGACGTGCGCGCGCTGCGCGATCTGGGGCTTGACTGCGTACATGCGCTCGATCTCCCGTGTCTCGCGGCCCGCGCCGCACCGCTTGCCGGTCGATGTTACCGCAGAGGTCGACCCTCACCGCGCCCTGGGAAGCGGCGCGCCCAGCTCTTCGAGCTGCCGGTGGGCGACCTCCGACCAGCCCCGATTGGCCGCCGGGGAGGCGGGGCTCGGGTGGAGAATCCGGCCGATCTCGATGCCCAGTCCCGAGAGGGCGGCCCGCGCCCGGCCCTCGGCGAACTGTCCGACGCCGACCACCAGCCGGGGCGCCAGCTCTTCGACGGTCAGCCGCAGGTAGCGGTCGCAGACGGCGAACAGCGCCTCGCGCTCGGCGCTCGGCAGCTTGTCGGGAGTGCGGTTGCGGCCGCTCTCCTCCATGAAGCTCAGCGGGCAGTAGTTGGCGATGAAGAACCGCTCGAAGAACCTCGCCGGCGTTCCGAAGGTCCGGCGCGCCCAGCCCCAGAGGCGCTCACCGCTCACCTCGTGGCGATGACACTCCCAGCCGAGCACCGGCCGCTTTGGATGCTCCCGTTCCGGCCGGCCGATCGGCGCGTCGATGCCGAGCCAATCCCGCACGGCCCGAATCTCGCCGAACGGAACGCCGTTCTGGGCCATCCCCCAGGGTCCGGGGTTCATGCCCACCAGGACGACCTCCTTGGGCGCCGCGCCGTAGCGCTCCAGGTACTGCGCGCTCGGCTCCCAGGCGTAGTCGAGCGGGTTGTAGACGTGGCTGACCGGAGGCCCGAATCGGAGCTCCGCGACCGCCCCGCGAAGCTCCCCCGCGATCGCCACCAGTCTCGGTGACAGTTACCTCATCTCCTGCGGCGAACGCGGCCAACTCTCACCGAGACTCACTTGTAGCGGCGGCCGTGCTTGAAGACCAGGTCGACGTCCTGGAGCAGAGCGATGTGGCTCAAGACGTCGCCGCGGACGGCGATGATGTCAGCGTACTTGCCCGGGCTGACGGTGCCGACCTCGTCGATCACTCCCATGTGCACGGCCGGCCAGTAGGTGGCCGCCTGGATCGCTTCCATGACCGGCACGCCGAAGGCGCCCACCCAGGCGTCGAGCTCACGCCAGGTCGAATCGCTGTGGAAGTTCAGCGGCACGCCGCTGTCGGTGCCGATCAGGAGCACGGCGCCCGATTCGCGCATCTGCTGGAACTTGCGGGCGAGCGTCGGGCGACGGCGCGGCATCAGCTGGTAGTAGGGCAGCCGCTCCGGATGGCGCAGCGACTCGCGCACGTCGGCGACGATCTCGGCCGGCAGACCCAGGCGCCAGCGGGGGTCGTCGAGCCGCTCGCCGAAGCCGTCTCGGGTCTGCTCGTAGAGCAGCAGCGGCGAGATGGTCGGCGTCCAGAAGAGGGTGTTGGCGCGCCCCTTCATCAATTCGTAGACGTCGGCCGGGTACTCCGGAGCGGTCCCCAGCCCGGTGTGCTCGAAGCAGTCGATGCCGGCGGCGATGCCGCGGCGGATCTCCTCGGGTCGGTGCGAGTGGGCGACCACGGGCAGACCACGCGCGTGCGCCTCGTCGACCACCGCCCGCACTTCGTCCATGGTCATCAGGTCCTGATCGATCAGCTTGACGACGTCGACTCCCGCCTCGGCCAGGCGGCGGACCTTGGCGCGCGCGTCGGCCGCGCCCGAGATTCCCCAGCGGAACGCCTCGGTGCCGGGGTAGGGCTCGTGCTGGAGGAAGGGACCGGAGACGTAGAGGGTCGGGCCCGGGATGTCGCCACGGGCGAGCGCCTCGCGGATCGCGATGCTGTCCTCGAGCGGCGCGCCCAGATCGCGGGCGCTGGTGACGCCGGCCAGCAGCAGCTGCTCGGCGGCGGCCGGCATGATCGTCGACCGGAAGAGCGCCGGGTAGGT
>JBFGLX010000146.1:0-8151 GCA_041575955.1 Thermoanaerobaculia bacterium | reverse complement strand
GACCTGCGGCGTCGAGTCGCCGTCGACCTGGCCCGCTGCTATCTCAACCTCGGCGTCTTCAAGACCCGGAGCGGCCGGTTCGCGGGCGCGGTCGAGCTCCTGGCCACCGCCGCCGAGCTCGCGCCGGAGCTGCCGCGGGTGCAGTACTCGCTGGGGGTGGCGCTGTTCAACAGCGGGCGGCACGAGGAGGCGACAGCGCCGCTCGCCCGCGCCCACGAAGAAGACCCCGCGGATGCCACCCTGAGGCGAATGCTGGCCCTCGCGCATCTCAACGGCGGGGATTTCGAGCGCGCCGTCGAGCTTCTGCGAACCGACCCGGAGCGCCAGACCAATCCGTCGCTCGAGTACGCCTACGGCCTGGCCCTGGTGCGCAGCGGTCGCGCCACCGAGGCCGAGCCGGTGTTCGCGCGCCTGCTGGCGCTGAACTCGGAATGGCCGGAGCTCAACGTCGTCATGGGACAGGCCTACGCTCATCAGGGCGACTTCGAGGCCGCCCGCCGCTCCCTGCGCCGCGCGCTCGAGCTGCGACCCGACGTCGCCGAGGCGCACGCCACCCTGGGCGACATCTTCCTTCGCCAGGGCAAGCTCGACGAAGCCGAAGCCGCCCTGCGCGCCGAGCTCGCGGCCCATCCGGAGGACGAGGGATCCCGCTACAAGCTGGCGATGGTCCTGGATCTCAACCGGAATCCCCAGGAGGCCAAGAGCGTGCTGAGGGCGCACCTGGCGGCGCGGCCGCGCTCCGCGGACGGCCGCTACCTGCTGGGCAAGATCCTGCTCGCCGAGGGGGCTGCCGAGGACGCGCTCGAGCAGCTCGCCGTGGCCGCCGATCTGGCGCCCGACGATGCCAACGTCCGCTATCAGCTCGGCCAGGCCCTGCAGAAGCTGGGGCGAGCCGCAGAGGCCGAGAAGGAGTTCGAGTTCTTCCGCGCGCTGAAACGAGCCGAGCGCGAAGGGGGCGGAGCGTGAGCGGCCGCCTGCTGACGTGTGCCCTGTCGATGGCGCTGCTGGGCGCCCTGCCGCCGGTCGCGCCGGCGAGCCTGGAGAGTATCGCGGCGCTGCTCGATGCCGGCCAGCTCGGCCGGGCGGAGAGCGAGCTGCGCGCCGTCCTGGCCCACGGCGAGGATCCGATCGCGCGCGACCTGCTCGGCGTCGTTCTCAGCCGGCAGAAGCGCGCGACCGAGGCCGAAAAGGAGTTCCGCCGGGCGATCGCGGCCGCCCCGGACAGCGCCCCGCCCCGCCAGCACCTGGCGCGCCTCCTCTTGATACAGGAGCGCGAGGCGGAGGCGGCGGCCGAGCTGCGCGTCGCGGCCCGGCTGGGGCCGCTGGAGCGCGATCTCGGGCTCCGGCTGGCGGCCATCGAGCTCGCCGCGGGTGACGCTACCGCGGCCGAGCGGCAGCTGCGCGCCGTGGCCCAGGAATACGAGTCGGTGCGGGCCCGGTTGGAGCTGGCCCGTCTGGAGACCCGACGCGGTGATCACGACGAAGCTCTGGTGACGCTGCGCCAGGCGCTCGATCTGGCGCCGAACTCCGAGGCCGTGCTGCGCGCCCACGCCGAAGTCTCGCTGATGGCCGGCGCGCCGATCGCGGCGGTCTGGACGCTCGAGCCTCTGAGCCGCATGCACCCCGAGGTGGTCGAGTACCCCTATCTGCTCGGCGTCGCGCGTCTGAAGGTCGGCGATGCGGCGGGAGCCGCCGAGGCCCTGGAGCGGGCGCTCGAGCTCGACCCCGAGCGGGCCCTGACGCTGATCGCCCTGGGGCTCGCCTACAACAATCAGAAGCGCTTCGAAGAGGCCGAGAAGCACCTCGTCGACAGCCTCCGTCTGGAGCCGGAGAACCCCGAGGCGATGGCGGCGCTGGCGCAGGCCGAGGAAGGGCTCGGAGAGCTGCAGCCGGCCGAGCGGCACGCCCTCCGCGCCCTCGATCGGGTCCCCGACCACCCGCTCGCGCACCTGGTCGTGGGAATGGTGCGGATGAAGCAGGGCAGGTATGCGGAGGCTCGAGACGCGCTCCTCCGGACTGTCGCGGCGAACCCCGGTTCGGTCAAGGCCCACTATCAGCTGAGCCTGGCCTACGCCCGGCTGGGCGACGTCGAAAGCTCCGGACGGCACCTCGAGCTCTATCGCGAGGCGCTGACGGAGATGGAGGAGGCGCTGGTCGAGCTCAACACCAGGACCGGCGGCGGCGGTGGCGGGATGCGGCCGTGAAGTCTCTGCTCGTGGCGCTCGTTGGGTTGGCGCAGGGCGCAGCGCTCGGCGCCGCGCCCGCAGAGCCGCTGCTGCGCGACGCCACCGCCGAGGCCGGGATCACCTTCGAGCAGTCCTCGGCGCCGGAGAAGAAGTACATCCTGGAGTCGATGGCGGGCGGCGTCGCGGTTCTCGACTACGACGGCGACGGCCTGCTCGACATCTACTTCGTCAACTCGCTCACCGTCGACACGGCCACCGAGCCGGAGTCGGCGCGCAGCGCCCTCTACCGGAACCTGGGCGACGGTACCTTCGCCGACGTGGCCGAGCGCGCCGGCGTCGCCACTCCGGGCTGGGGGATGGGAGTCTGCACGGCCGACGTCGACGGCGACCGCTGGCAGGACATCTACGTCACCACCGTGGGGGGCAACCGCCTCTATGTCAACCAGCGCGACGGCACGTTTCGCGACGCGACCGGCGACGCCGGCGTGGCCGCCGAGGGTTGGTCGGCGGGCTGCGGTTTCGCCGACTACGACCGGGACGGAGATCTCGACCTGTTCGTCAGCAGGTACGTGCGGGTCGATCTCGACAACCTGCCGGAGTTCGGCAAGGGCAAGTTCTGCCGCTACCGGGGCATCGAAGTGCAGTGCGGCCCGCGCGGCCTGCCCGGAACCTCGGACCTGCTCTACCGCAACCGGGGCGACGCCAGCTTCGAGGAGGTGAGCCGGAGCGCCGGCGTGATGGACCCGAACGAGTACTTCGGCCTCGGCGTCGCGTGGTTCGACGACAACGACGACGGCTGGCCCGACCTGTTCGTCGCCAACGACTCGGGCCCCAACTTCTTCTACCGAAACAAGCAGGACGGCACGTTCGAGGAGATGGGCTTCCCCCTGGGCGTGGCGGTCAGCGAGGACGGCGGCGAGCAGGGCAGCATGGGGATTGCGGTCGGCGACTACAGGAACGAGGGGCGGGCGAGTCTCTTCGTGACCAACTTCTCAGAAGAGCCCAACGCGCTCTACCACAACCAGGGCGACTACTTCGTCGACGCCTCCTTCCGATCGGCCACCGCGCCTCCCAGCCTGCCCTATGTCGGCTGGGGGACCGCGTTCCTCGACTACGACAACGACGGTTGGCAGGATCTGATCGTCGTCAACGGCCACGTCTACCCGCAGCTCGACAACGCGAGACTGGGGGCCTCGGCTCCCTACCGGCAGCGCAAGCTCCTCTACCGCAATCGCCGGGACGGCACCTTCGAAGAGATCGCGGAGCGCCACGGCGAGGCGTTCACCGAGCTGCGCGTCAGCCGCGGCCTGGCGGTGGGCGACCTCGACTCGGACGGGCGCCTGGACCTGGTCGTCAACGACCTCGACGGCCGGGCTCAGCTGCTTCGAAACGAGGCGCCCAGGCCGGGCAACTGGCTGGGAGTCAGGCTGGCCGGCGCCGCCTCCCTCACCGATGCGATCGGCGCCGTCGCGACGGTTCGAACCGGCGAACTTTCCCAGATGCGCCACGTCCAGAGCGGTACCAGCTACCTCTCACAGAGCGACATGCGCATGCACTTCGGTCTGGCGGCCGCCCCGCGCGCCGATCGCGTCGAGGTGCGGTGGCCCGATGGTGGGCTCACCAGGCTGCTCGACCTACCGGCCAACCGGTCGGTCACGGTCTACCAGCGCCGCTAGCCTGGCTAGTCGATCTCGAGCGCGGTGGAGACGAACGACGCCTCGCGGCTGACCTGGTCCTGCACGCCGATGGCGGCGAGGTAGGCGCCGGGCGCGAGCTCGAGCAGGATCGGGAGATCGACCGAGCCGCCCGCGTCGGGGGCGCCCTTCACCCGGTAGCTCTTCTCGCGCAGCACGAGCAGGTCGGTCGCCAGGCTGCGCGCCAGCACCTTGAGCTTGATCTCCGCGACCCTCTCGGCGTCGCGCGGCAGGAAGGTGAGCCGCTCGACCGGCACCATCACATGCAGCGGCAGCTGTCGACCCTCCCCGGCACCTGGCCGGATGGCGCCGGCGCCCAGGCGAACGGCGAGCGGGTTGCTGGTGATGCCGAGGTTCAGAGCGCCTTCGATCCGTTCGGTGAGCCACTGCTCGGGACCCTTCTCGCGGTAGCCCCGGCGATAGCGGGCGACCAGGGAGCCGTCGGCGAGCTTGACTTCGATGCGGTGGCTCCGGGGGCCGCCGGCCGCGCTCGCCACGGGCGGCTCGTACGCCAGCGAGTAGTAGGTGCGGGAGGCCTCGCCGATGCCGATCAGCTCCGGCCCGAGCTCGTTCCGGTCGACGATCGTCCGGCCGCCCGTCTCGCCGGCGACCAGCCGCAGGCCGTCCTGCTCCGCCGCTCGCTTTCTGGCCGCGAACGTGCCGCTGGAGCGCTGACTGCCGCCGCCGCGCACGCCGCGGTCCGACGACGCGCTGGTCGCGGCCGGCGATTGCAGTCCGCTCGCCTGGACGGAGTGAATCGTCACCCGGTTCGTGTTGGCGTGCCGGGTCAGCTCCAGGAAGCGGTCGGACATCTCCTCCGAGGTCGCGCCGCTGAGCAGCTCCATGCCCGCCCCCGGACAGAGACCGGCGGCGTAGGTGGCGAGCGCCGCGCCGGGCTGGGTGTCGAGACCATCGCTCAGGTAGAGGAGGGTCTTGATTCCCGGAAGACCGGCGAGAAAGCTCGCGGCATCGGTCAGGTTGGAGAGCGTGATCGCGACCCTATGGCCTCGCGATCGAACCCACGAGTCGAGTATCGGCTCGACCTGGTTGACGAACGAGCCGCACGCATCGGGACCGCCCGGGCTTCCCGGTCCGCCGAGCGTCCTACCGCCCGCTCCTCCGGGCTCGCCGGTCGGATTGGCGACGTTCGGGACCAGCGCGATGCCGCCGCTGGCCGATCCCAGCGTGTCCTGGCTCTGCTCCCAGGCGGAGCGGATCGCATCCAGCGCTTGCCGGGTCTCGGTCTCCAGATCCAGGCCCGCCGCGCCACCCCGCTCGAGACGCCGAAGCGCCTGGAGCAGCTCCTGGTCGGTCGAGCCGAATGGGGCCTCGACCGCGAGACTGCGATCCTGGCGCACGATGAGCACTCGCTCGGGCTCGAACATGCGCGTGGCCAAGAGCTTCTCGAGGCCGCGGACCAGCCGCTTCGAGTTGTTCGGATGGAGGCGCGAGTTGTCGAAGTAGACGACCAGGTGCCCGGGCGCTGCGAGCTCGCTCGCCGGCTGGGCGCCGGCGCCAATCTCCGCGGCTCCCCGACGGGCGGCCACCAGGCCGCCACGGACTTCGACGAAGTGGCTGATCGTCACCGGCTGGCCGTCGTGCAGGATCTCGAAACTCTCGGCCTCGAGCCCGGTGACCGGGTCTCCATGCCGGTCGACGACCCAGACGTCGACGTTGACGATCTCGACGTCGACGCGCTCGCCGTAGACGGCCGGTCGGGGAGTCTCGCCGGCAATCTGCCGGGGGCCGGCTGCCGTCGCCGCCGCAGCGAGCGAGAACAGCGCTGCCGCGGCGCCGGCCCGCCGTCGGGTCCGGGCGTGGCGGCTGGGCGGCAGCGGCGCGCCGGCCGGATACCCGAGTCGCATGCCGGGAGGGTACCGCATCGGGCGCCGGCAGCGGTCCGCGCGCGGTGCAACCGAGCCGAAAGAATCCTGTACTCTCCATCGGCGCGCCGGTGCCCGCGGCTGCCGGTCGGCACGCGAATCGATTTTCCACCGAGATGAGACGTTCCTTCAAGCGCATCGGTATCCTGACCGGCGGCGGCGACGTGCCGGGGCTCAACAGCGTCATCAAGACGTTCGTCCGGCGCATGGAGGAGGGGGGCAGCGAGGTGCTCGGCCTGCGCCGCGGGTGGGAGGGGCTGCTCAACCTCGGCGCGCCCGAGCCGGAGGAGGGGCGCTGGTCGATGCCGCTCGACCGCGCCTCGACGCGCCGCATCGACCGATCGGGCGGCACGATCCTGCACACCTCGCGCCTCAATCCCTCGCTGCTGCTGCCCCATCAGGTGCCGGCCGCGCTGCGGGGCCGGCTGCCGGAGAACGAGAGCGGCGAGACGTACGACGCCACCGCCGCCGTCGTCGAGGCGGTCGAGCGGCTGGGGATCGACGCCCTGGTGCCGATCGGCGGCGACGGCACCCTGGCCTTCGCCTGCCGTCTGCACCGGGAGGGCGTGCCGGTGGTGGCGGTGCCCAAGACCATGGACAACGACGTCCACGGCACCGACTACTCGATCGGCTTCTCGACCGCGGTGACCCGCTCGGTTCACTTCATCAACGACCTGCGCACCAGCGCCGGCTCGCACGAGCGCTTCCTGGTGGTCGAGCTGTTCGGCCGCAACTCGGGCGAGCCCTGCCTGCTGGCCTCCTACCTCGCCGATGCCGATCGGGCCCTGATCGCCGAGGTGCCGTACGACACCGATCGGCTGGTCGCCCTGCTCGAGCGCGACCGGGAGAGCAACCCGAGCCGGTACGCGGTGCTCACGGTGGCCGAGGGCGCCCACCCGATCGGCGGCGTGCCGCTCGAGAGCGGCAGCCCCGACGCCGTGGGCCATCGTCGGCTGGGAGGCATCGGGGCGCTGCTGAGCGACGCGATCGAGCGCGCCACCGGCCAGCGCGCGATCTACCAGCCGCTCGGCTATCTCATGCGCTCCGGCCCTCCCGACTCGCTGGACCATCTGGTGGCCAGCAACTACGCCAGCCTGGCCGCGGATCTTCTGTTGAGCGGCAAGAGCGGGTACCTGACGGCCCTGGTCGGCGGCCGCTACGCGGCGGTCTCGGTCGAGCGGGTCGTGGAGGGCCAGCGCGGGGTCGACGTCGAGCGGTTCTACGACAGCGAGCGGTACCGGCCCCAGATCAACAACCTCCACAGCCTGCCCATGTTCCTGCACTAGGCCTGACCTTCCGTCCTTGTCGGGGGAGGGCCTCGCGCCCTCCTGGGCGGACCGACCGCCCGGGGCCGGCTGCGTTAGAGTGGTGCCGAGCACTGCGACAGAGGGGCCGCTACGGCTCGAAAGGAGGTTGCCGATGAAGAAACGCTATCCGATCTTCCTGGTCGTGTTGGGTCTGGCCCTCGGTACGGGAGCCTGCGACCGTGAGCCGGCCCCGCCGAAGGAGCCGGTCAAGAGCGAAGAAGAGATTCGTCGCGAGCAGGAGGCCGCGCGTCGCGCCGATCAGACCGCAGCGCTCGCCCAGCGGGTGAGTCAGGTCACCGGATCGGCCGGCGATCTGCGCGCCCGGGTCGAGGGAATGCAGTTCGGCGCACCCGCGAGCGTCCAAGCGAGGGTCGACGAGGTGGTTGGCAAGAGCGCCGAGCCCGAGCGCCTGCTGGTCGAGCTCCAACAGGCGAGCGGCGACGCCTGGGAGGCCGCTCACGGCCGTCTCGAGGCCGCCCTGACGGAGGTGGAGGGGGCGCGCGCGACGGCGGCCACGGCGCTCGAGGAGTGGCAGGGCAAGGAGCAGCAGGCGCTCGCGGCGCGGCAGGACGCGGAATCGCCGGTCGACCCGGCGACCGGGTTGATCCGGGGCCTCGACGGCGGCGATTACGAGCAGTACCTGATCTCGGTGGTCGAGAAGGTGCAGGAGCACCTGCGGCGGCAAGGCAAGTACGCCGGCCCTGTCGACGGTCGCTTCGATCGGGCGACGCTCGAGGCCGTGGGCCGGTTCCAGGAGGAGCACGAGCTCCAGGTCAGCGGCGTCCCCTCGCCGATGACCCGTGGCCGTCTCTTCGACTAGGACTCCTGGATCCGAGCTCTGATACCCGAGATCGGGTCGAGATTCCGGAATCAATTCGGCACGAAAAGCGTTAGTATTCGTCCGGTGACGCTACGTCGGTCCGCTCTCAGAGCGGTGCAGGGAACCGACCTTGTCGCGGGCCGCAGGGCCCTTGAGAGCTTCCAGTGGGAGGAGGCGCGCGCCCTGTTCGCTGCGGCCCTGGAGCGCGAAGAGACCGCCGAGGCGCACGAGGGGCTGGGCGTCGCCAACTGCTGGCTGGGG
>JBFGLX010000145.1:0-8178 GCA_041575955.1 Thermoanaerobaculia bacterium | reverse complement strand
TTTCAGTCGGTGGGCGGCGCGCTCTACGAGCGCCGGATCTCCGGTCTCGACGCCGGATTGCATGTCGGCGAGCATCTTCGGTGCATCCTCCAGGAAGCTCTCGATCACGGTGGCGACGAGATCCTCGCCGTCGACGGCCAGAGAGCGGATGATCTCCAACGGCCGCGGGTCGATCGTGAGGCTGGTCCCGTGGGACTCCTGACCTTCGAGAACGACGCCTCGCTCCGAGGGCTCGGTCTCGCGCGGCGCCTTCCAGCCGCCGCCGAGATGGCGCTCGAGCACCGCGGCGAGCTGCTGGCGATCGAACGGCTTGGCGAGATAGTCGTCCATGCCGGCCGCCATCGAGCGCTCCCGGTCGCCGGGCATCGCGCTGGCGGTCATGGCGACGATGGCCTGCGGCTGCGCCCCGCCGGTCGCCTGCTGGCGCCGGATGCTTCGAGTCGCCTCGAAGCCGTCCATCTCGGGCATCTGACAGTCCATCAGCACGAGGTCGTAGGCGGCCCGCCGGATCGCTTCGAGCGCCTGGCGGCCGTCGCCCACGACGTCGGCTTCGATGCCGAGGCTGGCGAGCATCGCGCGCGCCACCGTCTGGTTGGTCGGGTTGTCTTCGACGACCAGCACCCGGCAGGGTGACGGCGCCGCGCGCTCCGAAGCGGGAGCGCTCGCGGCCGGCACCCGCTCGTCGGCGGCGGGAGCGGCGGCCTCGCCGCCGGCCAGGAAGCGCAGCAGCTCGGCGCGGCGCACCGGTCGGCTCAGACAGGCTTCGACGCCGGCGCGCCGGGCTTGGCGCTCGTGCTTGTAGTCGAGCGGCGTCAGCAGAGCGATCCGCGTCGAGCGGTCGAGCTGCCGCAGCGGCTCGAGCGAGCCGGCATCCCGCTCCAGCAGCCGCGTGTCGACGAGGGCGACGTCGAAGGCGGCCCCCGCGGGCGCCGGCGGGAAGGCCGGCGAGCCCTCGAGCCGGGTAACGACCCGGGTGGAGACGCCCCATTCGCGGAGCGCGTCCGCCAGGATCTGGCCGCCGAGCTCGCTGCCGTGCGCGACCAGAGCCCGGAGCTCGCCGAGCTCGAGCGCCTCGGGGGCGCTCGCGGCGCCCGGGTCGAGCTCGAGCCGGATCGAGAAGCGGAAGCTCGACCCCACGCCCGGGCGGCTCTCGACCCAGATCTCGCCGCCCATCATCTCGACCAGCTGCTTGGAGATCGACAGTCCGAGCCCGGTTCCTCCGTACTTGCGGGTCGTCGAGCCGTCCGCCTGGCGGAACGACTCGAAGACCCTCTGCTGGGTCTCTTCGTCCATGCCGATGCCGGTGTCCTCGACCGAGAAGATCAGCTCCACCGAACGGGAGGCGGCAGGTGAATCGGCCGTCGCGGTGACCAGCACGTGCCCCCGCTCGGTGAACTTGATGGCGTTGCCGACCAGGTTGGCCAGCACCTGGCGTAGCCGTGTCGGATCGCCGCGCAGGCCGGTCGGGGTCGTCTCGGACATCGTGCAGAGCATCTCGAGCCCCTTCTGCTGGGCGCCCTCTGCGAACAGCTCGATGACCTCCTCGATCAGCTGGCGCAGGTCGAAGCCGACCGACTCGAGCATCAGGTGGCCGGCCTCGATCTTGGACAGATCGAGCAGGTCGTTGAGCAGGTTGAGCAGGTGCCGGGCGGAGCGGCCGGCGGTCGCCGCGAAGCGTCGCTGGCGGTGGGTGAGATCGGTCTGCTGGAGCAGCTCCACGGTGCCCAGCACGCCGTTCAACGGCGTCCGGATCTCGTGGCTGATGTTGGCCAGGAACTGCGACTTGGAGCGGCTCGCGTACTCGGCGAGCTCCTTCGCCTTGGTGGCCGCGGCCAGCTCGCGCACCCGCTCGATCCGGGCGCGATAGCCGCGCAGGGCGGCCAGCAGCATCAGGCCGACCCCCAGGACGTAGACCGACCTGGCGAACGGCGTCGCCCAGGGCGGCGGCAGCACGTCCAGATGGACGAGCAGCTCGTTCCGGCTCCAGCTGCCGTCGTAGTTCGACGCCTGGACGGTCAAGGTGTAGGCGCCCGGCGCGAGCCCGGCGTAGCCGATGCGCCGGTGGGTTCCGAGGTCGGTCCACCGACTGTCGAGACCGTCCAGGCGGTAGCGGTAGAGGGTTCTGGAGGACGCCGCGAAGTCGAGTGCCGCGACCTCGAACTCGAAGAAACGGTCCTGGTGGTCGATCCGGAACGCCTCGATCGGGTCGCTGCCGACGTCGGTCACGACCCGATTGCCGATTCTCGCCTTGGTGAGGACGACCGGTGCCTGATGAGCGCTGTTGCGGAGGTCGTCGGGGTCGAAGACGTTGAAGCCGTTGATGCCGCCGAAGTAGAGATTGCCGTCCCGCGAGCGGTAGGCCGCCGGGAAGTTGAACTCGTTCCCCTGCAGCCCCTGGCTGGCGTTGTAGTGGGTGAACTCCTCGGTCTCGGGGTTGAAGCGGGTGAGCCCCTGGGTGCCGCTCAGCCAGAGCGCGCCCTCGTGATCGATCAGGATGCCGTAGACGATGTTGTTGAGCAGCCCACGCCCCTTGGTGTAGCTGCGAAAGTAGGGCACGCCGGTGGCGCGCCGCTCGGCCGGCCAGACGCTGAGGCCGCCGCCCCGGGTGCCGAGCCAGAGGTTTCCGGCCGCGTCTTCTACGATCGCCCAGACGTCGTCGCTGAGCAGGCCGTGCCGGCCCGGGTCGGACTGGCGGAAGGCGATGGACTTGCCGGTCTGGGGATCGAAGAGGTTGAGCCCGCCACCGTAGGTGCCGACCCAGAGGCGGCCGCCGCGATCCTCGTACAGGGCGACCACGCGGTTGCTGGTCAGGCTGGCCGGATCGTCCGGATCGTGCATGTAGCGCCGGAAGCGGCCGCTCGGGCGATCGAAGAGGTTCAAGCCGCCACGGTAGGTGCCGACCCAGAAGCGGCCCTTCGAGTCCTCGAGCATCGACGTGACGCCGGTGCCGGAAAGGCCGTCCGGGTTGTCGGGCTCGGCCTCGTAGCGCGTCACCAGCCCGGTCGCGGGATCCAGACGATCGAGGCCGCCGCCGGGGCTGCCGATCCACACGATCCCGGCGCGGTCGGTGTAGAGGGCCATCACCCGGTCGTCGCTGAGGGTCCGCGGGTTGCCGGGCTCGCGCTTGAGGTGGGTGAAGTTGCCGGTCGCCGGATCGAGCACGCTGATGCCGCCGCCGTAGGTGCCGACGAACATCTTGCCCGCGGGGCCCGGGGCGAACGAGGTGACGAAGCTGTTGCCCAGCCGGGTGCGATCGTTGGCGGAGTGACGGAAGTGCTGGAACGCCTCGGTCGCCCGATGCCACTTGTTGAGACCGCCGTAGGTGCCGACCCAGAGCACCCCGCCCCGATCCTCCGCGATCGAGATGATCCGGTTGTGGCTGAGGGTGAACAGATCGTTGGGGTCGTGGCTGTAGCGAGCGAACGTGCCGTCGGCCGGCGACCACTCGTTGAGGCCGCCGTCGGTGCCGATCCACAGGGTGCCGGAGCGGTCTTCGAAGATCGCCCGCGTGATGTCGGAGGCCAGCGAGGTCGGGTCGCCGGGCGAGTGACGGAAGTGCTCGAAACGTCCGGTCGCCCGGTCGAGTCGGTTGAGGCCGCCGCCTTCGGTGCCGACCCAGAGGTCACCGCGCCGGTCCTCGAGGATGGCCAGCACCCGGTCGTCGCTCAACGAGCCGGCGTCGAGCGGGTCGTGGCGAAAGCGCCTGGTGGCCCCGGAGACCGGATCGTGGCTGAAGAGCCCCGAGTTTCGGGTGCCGACCCAGAGGGCTCCGGCGCGGTCCTGGATGATGCTCCTGACGCCGATCGACTCTCCCGGCGCGAGCTCGACGCGGGTGAAGGTGCCGCGCGAGCGATTGAGCCGATCGAGCCCGCCCCGGTCGCTGCCGATCCACAGCCGTCGCTGGCGGTCGCGGTAGACGACCTGCACCTGGTCGCTGCTCAGGCTGGTCGGGTCGCCGTCGACGTGCCGGAAGTGGGAGAACGTGCCGTGCACCGTGTCGAGGCGGCTGAGGCCGCCGCCGAGGGTGCCGATCCAGAGCAGACCCTCGCCGTCCTCGGCGATCGACCGGACCGAGTCCTTGGGCAGGCTGCCGGGATTGGCGGGGTCGTGGGCGAAGACCGTGAACTGGTAGCCGTCGTAGCGATTGAGGCCCTCCTGCGTCCCGAACCACATGAAGCCGCTGTGGTCCTGGAAGGCGCAGTTGACGAACGCCTGCGAGAGGCCGTCCTCGGACGTCAAGCGCTCGAAGCGCACGTTGCGCGGCTCGGCCGCGCCGAGCGGCGCGGCGCAGGCGAGCAGCAGCAGGCCACCGAGGGCGCTCCGAGCGATCTCGAATCGGAGTCGCGTGGGCCTGATTCGCCGGCAGCTCATGTCTAAGGCTTCTGATCGATCCGAGCCGCGCGGCCATCGAGCCGCCGTCGGCGCGTACCCACGCTCCCGCCCAATCGATCCAACCCTCCGCCCGGATCCTCCGACCAAAGCTGGCGGCACCCCGAAGTTCCCGACAGAGCCAACTGGCTCCATTATCGGAGCTGCCGGGCCCCGCGGCTGTGGAGGATTACTCTCGCGACCGCGGCGTCAGAAGTTGCGCCAGTTGGTCTCGAAGGTGCAGACCGGCACCGCGGCCAGGAACTCGATGCCCGTGTCGTCGCGCACCGCCTTGATGTTGATGGTGTAGTTGGCGAACCGGCAGTTGCTGGGAAATAGCTTGCGGATCTCGCCGAGCACGTTCTGGAGATTGTCGGGCAGATCGTCCGACGTCGAGCCGCCCGCGTCCGGGTTCTTGGTCTGGCCGACCTCGGCGAACGGCGTCGACACGAAGCCCGCCGGGATCATGAAGAAGCGCTCGCCCGACGACAGCAGCGAGTTGGCGCTGGTGGTGGTCACGACGGTGACCCGGCTGTTGCCGAAGCGGCGGCAGACGCCGCCGTCCGCGGTCTCCTCGAGCGGCTGGAACGACGAGATCACCGTGATGCCGGCCAGCGAGAACGCGCGCGTGATGACCCGCTCGTTGCGGTCGAGCCGCAGGTACCAGCCGTAGGGCGCCTGCTGCAGGTAGTCGCTCTGCGTCCCCGGGGAAGACAAGCTGATCTGCTGGTAGGCGGACTCGGTGCGCGGCAGCTGGCCGTTGCTGACGTCGGCGGCGGTGAAGCCGGTGTCGAGAATCATGTAGATCCGGCCCTCCTGGTCGTCCAGGCTCCAGAGGTCTTCGCGGTCGCCGGTGCCGAAGGCGAGCGCATACTGGCCGAGCTTGGCGACGAAGACGACCGCCGGCTCGAAGTAGAGCGGCCGCCCCTTGGTGTCGAAGATCGGAAACGGGTCCCACAAGGGGCTGGTGATCTTCGAGCCCGCGCTGGGCACGCTTTCGAGCTCCTGCGGCATGCTGATGTCGACCTTGTACATGAAGCCGCCGGTGGTGCCGAAGTAGATGGTGTCGGTGTAGCCGTCCTGGTCGAGGTCGACCGCCGCGACGTCGGAGGCGACCGAGCCGGCCGGCTTCTGGGACCTGCCGTCCGGCACCCTGCGCTTGTAGATCGCCTTGCCGGTCTCGACGTCCACCATGAACAGGTGGTTGCCCTCGGCCTGCTGGGCGCCCTTGCGGGCGGGATCGGAGCCGCCACCGAAGATGGCCACGAATCTGTCGACCGGCTTCTGGGATCCGTCGACGTCGGCGAGCACCTGGATGCGCGTGAGCAGGGGGCGCGACCAGGCATCGCCGAGATCGGCGAGACCGTTGTCGTCGGTATCGCAGCGGCCGTCGGCGAGCTGCAGGTAGTCGCCGGCGGCGTTCTCGCCGCAGTCGTCGGTGTCGGTGAACTCCCAGAGGATGCCCGGGAACGGCGGCCCGCCGCCGCAGTTGCCGTCGGCACAGGAGGGAACGTAGCCGAGCCCGCCCGCCCGGGGCTTGGGCAGAACGGGGACGCCGCCGCACTCGGCGAGCTCGTCCGGCTGGGTCACGTCGAGGGCGAAGTAGGCGCTGCCGCCCTCGCGCAGCCCGGCCATCACGACGCTCCGCCACTCGCGCTCGTCCTCGTTGGGAGTGCCGTCGTGGGCCGGATCGATGAACGCGTCTCCGAACGCCACCCGGCCGTCGACGGTGAACCGGTGCTCGGAGCTCTCCTTCATTTGCACCAGGTCCGGCATCACCGAGCGCGGCACGAACGAGAAGATCTCGCGGCCGCTGCCGTCGTCGAACTCGCCGGCGACGAACTCCTGGCGGGTGAGCGGGCTGGTCTCGCAGGTGCCGCGGAAGATGCCGGCGTCGAAGGCGTGCAGCTGACCGTCGTCGCTGCCGGTGAGCAGCATCTTGCGCCGGAACTTGTGCTTGGCGAAGAAGCAGCGATAGCCGTTCGGCGACGCGGTGCAGACGTCCTCGAGCGGCAGCGCGCCGCTGCCGGCGACGTCGGCGACCCAGTAGCGGAAGCTGTCGGGATTGCCCATCACCGTCGGGTCGGAGTGGAAGATGTCGCCCAGCAGGTAGTTGATCGTGTCGCCGTCCCGGGGGTCGGTGGCCGTCTTCACCTGGTGGAAGAAATCGAGCGTCTCGATCGCCTCGTCCCGGTTGTCGGCGTCGAGCGAGCAGGCGCCGTCGGCGGGATCGCAGATGTCCATCGCCACCAGCAGGTCGTGCCAGTCGGCGTTCGTGGTCGGGCGCTCGAGCTCGGCCCGGGTGTAGGGAACGCTGGCGCCCGGAGCGCGCCCGTAGTGGACGCGCCGCTCGTCCTCGCCCAGGCCGAGGTTGTAGTCGCCGGTCAGGAGCTGGTTGGCGCTGGCCGCCTGGGCGAGCAGCTCCTCGCCGGCGTCCCACAGGTGGCAGGAGCTCTTGGCGCCGCTCGTACACTCCTGGTCGGGGTCGGGAACCTGGCGGGTCACCGAGGTGCCGTTCGGCAGCTCGATCTCGGCGTCCTTGAGCGGGATCGGGCGCAGGTAGGCGTCGAGCCGCGCCGGCCAGATCGACTCGTCCTCTAGCGGCAGGAAGCTGGTGAGGTAGGCCTTGTCCTGGACCGTCGCCTGCCCCTGTGGCACCGCTGCGGCCGCGAACGAGCGCGCCTGCGCGCGGATCGACTGGATCACCGACTTGAGGGCGTCGACGAGCTCGTCTTCGTTGCCGGGCAGGATCGGCCCGGTGATGTCGGTGACGCCGTCGCCGTCGGTGTCGATCTCGTCGGTGCCGCCGTTCTCGGCGATACAGTCGAGGAAGTTCGTCGTCTGCCCCTGGAGGCCGAAGCCGACGACGAAGGTGCGGATGTCGCGATTGCTCTGGGTGCGCAGCTGCTGGGCGATCCAACACGGGTTGGCGTCGCCCTGGCCGTCGGTCTGGCCGGTCTGCGAGCCGCTGTAGCAGGTCTCGTCGCCGTCGGTGATGATCAGCAGGTTGACCGAGCGGCAGCCGAAGTACTCGTCACCGTTCGAACCGGTGGCGACGCCCTTCCAGGTGTCGAAGTAGTTCATGAAATCGCGCATCGAGTTGCCGATCGGCGTGGCGCCGTTGGGCAGCAGCGGCGGCGTGTTGACGTACTGGGGCAGGAGCTCCAGCCGGCCGTTGAGGATCTGGTTCGGATGGTCGCGGAAGTAGGGCGCGGCCCTGAAGTCCGGCACGATCGAGGCGTCCGCGGGATCGTAGTTGGGCGCCAGCCGCCGGAGGATCAGGTCCTTGTTCGAGACCCCCCAGACCCGCTCGCTCTCCCAGTCGAGCGGGATGACGTCGCCCCGGTCGAGGACGCTCGTGTGGCGAGAGTCGGGATCGTCGACCGTCTGGTACTTGAGGTTGACGCCACCCCAGGCGTCCCTGCCGCTGTCGTCGTTGGGCTCCCAGCCGGCGCAGGTGTTGGTCGCCAGGGTGTCGTCGGGACTCCAGAAGCCGTTCGGATTGCCGTTGGCGTCGGTCTCGCCGTCGATCTGCCAGTAGAGCACCTCGTTGCCGCCCGGCAGGTTGCGCCCCTGCAGATCGGTGGCGTAGGTGCGCTCGAACCGGACCGTCCGGCCCTGCGCGGGGCCCAGCCAGACCTGGCAGTCGTTGCGCATCTCGCGCACGGTGACGCGCACGTCGATCGTCTCGTCGCCCAGACTGCCGCCGGTGACCGCGAAGGTGACGAAGAACCTGCGGTTGTTGTGCCGCACCCACTCGCCGGTGGTCGAGGCGCCGGTGTCGCCGGTGACGGGGAAGGTGAGGATCTC
>JBFGLX010000144.1:0-8193 GCA_041575955.1 Thermoanaerobaculia bacterium | reverse complement strand
GTGGCCGACAGGCTGATGCGCGCCATGTAGGCGGTCTTGACCAGCTCGCCGAAGGTCAGCTCGACGCCGCCCACCCGCACCTTGCCGCCGGCGAAGACGATCTCCTCGGGCGCCACGCCGTGCTCCTCGGCGGCGAACGCGGTCAGCCGCTCGCGCAGCGTGCGGGCGGCGGCGAGCGCCGCCATGCCGTTGAGATCGGAGCCCGAAGAGGCCGCGGTGGCCGAGGCGTTGGGCACCTTGCTGGTGTCCGAGGCCGTGCAGCGAATGCGCTCGATCGGGATGCCGAGCTCTTCGGCCACCACCTGGGCGACCTTGGTGAACAGGCCCTGCCCCATCTCGGTGCCGCCGTGGTTGAGCAGCACGGTGCCGTCGGTGTAGAGGTGGATCAGGGCGCCCGCCTGGTTGTAGTGGGTGGCGGTGAACGAGATGCCAAACTTGACCGGGGTCAGGGCGAGGCCGCGCTTGAGGTGCTCGCTTCCCGCGTTGTAGTCGTCGATCTCGCGCCGCCGCCGCCGGTAGTCCGAGCTCGCCTCGAGCTCGGGCACCAGGTCGTGGAGGATGTTGTCCTCGACCCGCATCTGGTAGGGCGTCACGTCGCGCTCGCCGACGCCGTAGAAGTTCCTCTTGCGCACGTCGAGCGGATCGAGGCTCAGGTGCCGGGCGATCTCGTCGACCACGTACTCGATGCCGAACATCCCCTGCGGTCCGCCGAAGCCGCGAAACGCCGTGTTCGACACCGTGTGGGTCTTGCAGCGGTGCGAGCGGATCGACACGTTGTCGAGGTAGTAGCAGTTGTCGGCGTGGAACATCGTCCGGTCGTTGACCGGACCGGAAAGGTCGGCCGACATGCCGCAGCGCGAGGCGTAGGTCAGCTCGATGCCCTCGATCTCGCCCGCCTCGTCGAACCCGACGTCGTAGTCGATGCGGTAGTCGTGACGCTTGCCGGTGATGATCATGTCGGCGTCGCGATCGGGGCGCAGCTTGACCGGCCGGCCGGTCTTGCGGGCGAGGATCGCCGCGATGCAGGCGAACAGCGCCGGCTGGGTCTCCTTGCCGCCGAACCCGCCGCCCATCCGCCGGCACTCGACCACCACGTCCTTGGCCTCCCTGGCCAGCGCGTGCGCGACCACCAGCTGGACCTCGCCGGGGTGCTGGGTCGAGCTGTAGACCAGCATGTCGCCGCCCTCCCGGGGGAGGGCGAATGCGATGTGCCCCTCGAGGTAGAACTGGTCCTGGCCGCCCAGCCGCACGCGCCCCTGCAGGCGATGGGCGGCGCCGTCGATCGCCCGGCGGGCGTTGCCCCGCTGGATCTCGAGGGTGGGCAGCACGAAGCTCGCCTTCTCGAGCGCGCTGTCGACGTCGAGCACCGGCTCGAGGTCCTGGTACTCGATGCGCGCCAGCAGGGCGGCGCGCCGGGCGTGCTCGACGCTGTCGGCGGCGACCGCGAACACCGACTGGCCGACGTACTGCACCAGGTCGGTCGCGAAGATCGGGTCGTCGCCGTGGACGTTGATGTCGTTGACTCCGGGCACGTCGCCGGCGGCGGCGACCGCCACCACGCCGGGCGCTGCCAGCACCGGCTCGAGGTCGATCGCCACGATGCGGGCGTGCGGGCGCTCGCTGATGCCGATGGCGGCGTGCAGCGTCCCCTTCGGCTCGGGAATGTCGTCGGTGTAGCGCGCCTCGCCGGTGACGTGCAGACGGGCGCTCTCGTGCGGTAGGGGCTTGCCGACGGTCTCTGACACGGTCTACCTCCTCTGCCCGAGCACCCGGGTCTCGCCTTCGAACCCGGAGGTTTCGAGGAAGAACTTGCGCAGCAGGTTGTGGGCGACCATCTGGCGGTAGCCGGCGCTCGCCCGCATGTCGTCGATGGGCGTGTAGTCGCGCCCGAGGGCGGCAAGCGCGTCGGGGAGGGTCGCCTCCGACCATGGACTGCCGATCAGCGCCCGCTCGCAGCCGCTCGCCCGCTTCGGCGTCGCCGCCATGCCGCCGAAGCAGATGCGGGCGCTCTCGACCACGTTGCCGTCGAGGCGGATGCAGAAGGCGCCGCAGACCGCCGAGATGTCCTGGTCGAAGCGCTTCGAGATCTTGTAGGTCCGGAACTGGCGGTCGGCCGGGGTGAGCGGGATGCGCACGCTCTCGACGAACTCGCCCGCGGCCAGGGCCGTCTTCTGGTACGCGAGGTAGAAGTCCTCGAGCGGCAGCTCGCGGGTGTCGGCGCCGGCGCGCAGCCGCAGGGTCGCGCCGAGGCTGATCAGGGCCGGCATCGAGTCGCCGATCGGCGAACCGTTGGCGATGTTGCCGACCAGGGTCGCGGCGTTGCGGATCGGCGGCGAGGCGAAGCGCCGGAAGAGTTCGCCCAGGTCCTCGAAATGCTGCCCGATCACCTGCTCGCAGTCGGTCAGCGTGACCCCGGCTCCGATCTCGAGGTGCGAGTCGGTGACCCGAAGCTCCTGCAGCTCCTCGACGTTGCCGAGGTAGATGACCGTGTCGAGGTCGCGGTGCGCCTTGGTCACCCACAGGCCGACGTCGGTGCCGCCGGCCAGCAGGTAGGCGTCCGGGTGCTCCTGGACCAGCCGGGCGAGCTCGGCGACGGTGGCGGGCGCGAAGTAGCGGCGCTCGGCGCCGGCGCCCGCGGGACCGCTGAGCGCCAGGGTGCCGGTGCGGCGGAGGCCGCGCAGCCGCTCGACGAGCTCGGCTTCGCCGGCCGAGATGCCGGCGCCGCTCGGCTGGCGCGGCTGGCGCAGCCAGTCGCCGTTGGTGGCGCTTTCGATCTGGTACATCTTCTGCGCGGCGTCTACGATCGGCCGGTAGCCGGTGCAGCGACAGAGGTTGCCGGCCAGCACGTCGTGGATGCGGCCGCGCGCGGGCGCCGCTTCGGACTTGAAGAGCGCGAACAGCGACATCACGAAGCCGGGGGTGCAGAAGCCGCACTGCGAGGCGTGGCAGTCGACCATCGCCTGCTGGGCGGGGTGGAGCCCGCCGTCGGACGTGCCCAGGCTCTCGACGGTGAACAGCTCCTTGCCGTCGAGGGTCGGCACGAACTTGATGCACGAGTTGATCGCCCGGAAGCGGGCGCGGTCGCCGTCGAGCTCGGCGAGCACCACGGTGCAGGCGCCGCAGTCGCCCTCCGCGCAGCCCTCCTTGGTGCCGGTCCGCCGGAGGCCGTCACGCAGGTACTCGAGCAGCGTGGTGTTCGGATCGATGCCGGCGACCTCGTGGATCTCGCCGTCGAGGGCGAAGCGGATGGCGCCGTTCGGGCCTCGGGTCGAAGTGTCTCTGGAGGCGGTCATCTGCGGTCCTCCAATTCGGGCTCACCGCCGGAGCGGAGAGGCCAAAGGGCGCTCGGGCAGGCGCCGCATGCCCCGTTCACGGTCGGTCACGGGGCGGCTCGCGGACCCTGCCTCGAACGTGGGCATGAGTATAGCGCCGGTCGGGCCAGCTCCCGGCGGGCAGCGCGGCGACCCGCTACGGGATGGACGCGGGCCCTCCCTCCTCGTGTAAGATGCGCCAGTCACGACAGGTCGAGTAGGGGGCGGCGAGCGCCATTGAACGGGCGGGCTCCCGGCAAGCGGCGGCTTCGCGCAGTTCCGAAAAGGAGGCGAAATGACGTCCGGACTCAAGCCGATCTACGGACTCGACGACCGGCCCGAGCTGCCGCGTACCCTCGTGCTCGGCGCCCAGCACGTGCTCACCATGTTCGGGGCCACGGTGAGCGTGCCGCTGCTGTTCGGCCCGGTGATGGGGATGAGCGCGGCCGAGACGGCACGCCTGATCTCGATCGTGATGCTGGCCTCGGGCGTGGCGACGCTGCTGCAGACCACGATCGGCACGCGGCTGCCGATCGTCCAGGGCGTCTCCTTCGCCTTCCTGGGCACGTTCTTCCTGATCATCGGGCAGGCGGCGGCCGAGGCGGAGGCGGCGGGCCAGGCGGTCGGCCCGCTGGCGATGCAGTACATCGCCGGCGCCATCATCCTCGGCGGGCTGGTCGAGGCGACCGTGGGCTTCAGCGGTCTCGTCGGCGCGCTGCGCAAGGCGATCTCGCCGGTGGTCATCGGGCCGGTGATCATGCTCATCGGCCTCGCCCTGTTCGGGGTCGGCGCCCCCAAGGCCGGCACCCACTGGCCGATCTCGCTCCTGACGATCGCGCTGGTGATCGTCTTCTCGCTGGTGCTGGCGAAGAAGAAGCGCTTCTTCCAGCTCTTCCCGATCTTGACCGCGGTCGTCGTCGTCACCTCGCTGTGCTACGTCCTGACCAAGATCGGGGTCTTCCCCGCGGGGCACCCGTCGCACGTCAGCCTGGCGGCGGTCGGCGACGCGCAGTGGGTGCGGCTGGCGCCGAGCGAGCTGTTCTTCCCCTGGGGCTGGCCCAAGTTCAACCTCGGCTTCTTCCTCGCCATCCTGGCCGCCTACATGGCGTCGATGATCGAGTCGTTCGGCGACTACCACGCCATCTCGTACATGTCGGGGGCCGGCGACCCGACCAAGAAGCAGCTCAACCGGGGCATCGGCGCCGAGGGGATCGGCTGCATCCTGACCGGCGTCTTCGGCGGCTTCGCCTCGACCTCGTACTCGGAGAACATCGGCCTCGTCGGGCTGACCAAGGTGGCGTCACGCTACGTCGTCCAGGTGGGCGGGGTGATCCTCATCGTCCTCGGCATCTTCGGCAAGTTCGGCGGCTTCGCCGCCGCGATCCCCGGTCCGGTGGTCGGCGGGCTCTACTGCGCGCTCTTCGGCCTGATCTCGGCGATCGGCGTCCAGCAGCTGGCGAAGGCCGACCTGCACAGCGACCGCAACCTCTTCATCGCCGGCTTCTCGCTGTTCATGGGCCTATCGGTGCCGGCCTACTTCGCCGCCCGCGCCAGCGCCGACGCGCTGGGGCCGGGGCAGACGCTGGCCCTGTTCACGCCGTCGGCGGAGACCTTTCTGGCGACGATGCCCGCGACACTGGCGGGAATCGTCGGCTCGATCGGGTCGACCGGGATGGCGGTGGCGGCGATCCTCGGCATCCTGCTCGACAACCTGGTGCCCGGCACCCCCGAGGAGCGCGGGCTGGGGCCCAGCATGCTGGTGCCCGAGGCGGGCGACATCGGAGTCGGGGGCGAGGAGTAGATCCACGATCCACTTTCAAAAAAGGAGCGGGACATGAGAACCGATTGGAGAAACCGTGGCTGGCTGGCCGGCGCACTGCTCGTGGCCGTCGGTCTGACCGCCTGCGGCGCCGAGGCGCCGGAGGAGGAGGCAGTCGAGGAGCGCGCCATGGACGCGGGCCGCGAGGTCAAGGCGGCGTTCATCTACGTCAGCCCGGTCGGCGACGCCGGCTGGACGCTCGCCCACGACAAAGGGCGCCTGGCGATCGACGCCCTGCCGTTCGTCGAGACCGCCTACACCGAGGCGGTGCCCGAGGGCGCCGAGGCCGAGCGCACGATCAACCAGTACGTGCGCAACGGCTACAACCTGATCTTCACCACCAGCTTCGGCTACATGGACCCGACGATCAACGTCGCCAAGACCGCCCCCGAGGTGATCTTCATGCACTGCTCGGGCTTCAAGACCGCCGACAACGTCGGCACCTACTTCGGCCGCATGTACCAGCCGCGCTACCTGAGCGGCATCGTCGCCGGCGAGATGACCCAGTCGGGCACCATCGGCTACGTCGCCGCGCACCCGATTCCCGAGGTGATCCGCGGCATCAACGCCTTCACCCTCGGGGTGCGGTCGGTGAGGCCGGACGCCAAGGTGCGCGTGGTCTGGACCCAGACCTGGTACGACCCGGCGAAGGAGAAGGAAGCGGCCCTGAGCCTGCTCGACGTCGGCGCCGACGTCATCGCCCAGCATCAGGACACCCCGGCGCCGCAGCAGGCGGCGGAAGAGGCCGGCCACTACAGCATCGGCTACAACTCCGACATGTCGAGCTTCGCGCCCGACGCGCACCTGACGGCGCCGGTCTGGAACTGGGCCGTGGTCTACGAGCGGGTCGCCAACGAGGTGCACGACGGCACCTGGAAGTCGTCCCAGTACTGGGGCGGCCTCGGGGACGGCGTCGTCGGCCTGGCGCCCTTCGGTCCGATGGTGCCGCAGGAGGTGCGCGACAGGGTCGAGGCGGAGAAGGCCCGGATCGTCTCCGGCGAGTGGGACGTCTTCACCGGTCCGATCAGCAACCAGGCCGGCGAGCCGTGGGTGCCCGAGGGCGAGAGGATGTCGGATGGCGACATGCTCGGCATGAAGGTGTTCGTCGCGGGCGTGGTCGGGACCATTCCGAGCTCCGGGTAGTCCGGCATGGGACTTCGAGCATCGGGAGACGGCGGCTCGAGAGCCCGGAGCGTTCGCGCATGAGCGCTCCCCGGGTCGCCGTCTCCATGCGCGGGGTCACCAAGCGATTCCCGGGGGTGATCGCCAACGACAGCGTCGACCTCGAGCTCCGGGAAGGCGAGATCCACACGCTCCTGGGCGAGAACGGCGCCGGCAAGAGCACCCTGATGAACGTGCTCACGGGCATCTACCTGCCGGACGAGGGCACCATCACGGTCGGCGGCGAGCCGGTGCGCTTCGGCTCCCCGAAGGACGCGATCGACCTCGGCATCGGCATGGTGCACCAGCACTTCAAGCTCGTGCCGAGCCACACGGTGACCGAGAACATCGTCCTCGGGCTCGGCCACGGACTGGCGCCGGTCCGGCTCTCGGAGGCCGAGGAGAAGGTCGCCGAGCTGTCGAAGCGCTACGGGCTCAAGGTCGACCCGGCGGCCCACGTCTGGGAGCTCTCGATCGGCGAGCAGCAGCGGGTGGAGATCCTCAAGATCCTCTACCGGGGGGCCAGGATCCTGCTGCTCGACGAGCCGACGGCGGTGCTGACGCCCCAGGAGAGCGAGGAGTTCTTCGTCACGCTCCGATCGATGCGCGAGCAGGGGCACTCGATCGTCTTCATCTCGCACAAGCTCGACGAGGTGATGGCGGTCTCCGACCGGATCACGGTGCTGCGTGGGGGCAAGAACGTCGGCACGGTGACGACCGCCGAGACCAGCCCGCAGGCGCTCTCGAACCTGATGGTCGGCCGCGAGATCAAGTTCAAGACCTACCCGCGGCCCGAGCGGAAGGGCGACGTCGTGCTCGAGCTCGAAGGGGTGAACGCGGTCGACGATCGCGGCTTGCCGGCGCTGAAGGACGTCTCGTTCACCGTGGCGTCGGGGGAGATCCTCGGCTTCGCCGGCGTCGCCGGCAACGGCCAGGACGAGCTCGCGCAGGTGATGACCGGCCTGCGAGCCGTCACTGCCGGCCGCATGACGGTCGACGGCCGGCCGATGGCCGGCGCCCGCGCCCGGGACTTCATCGACGCCGGCATCAGCTACGTGCCGGCGGACCGGCACGGCGTCGCCACCGTGGGCGACATGTCGCTGACCCACAACAGCGTGCTGCGGCGCTACCGCGAAGGGGAGTTCGGCAGGGGGCCGCTGCTCAACATGGTGGCGGCGTCGAAGTACGCCGACCGGCTGATCGCCGAGTTCGACATCAAGACCCCGGGGCGGGAGACGGCGGTGCGCACGCTCTCGGGCGGCAATCTCCAGAAGGTCATCCTGGCACGCGAGATGACCACCCGTCACCGGCTGCTGGTGGTGATGTCGGCGACCCACGGCCTCGACGTCGGGGCCACCGAGTTCGTGCGCGAGACCCTCAACCGTCACCGCCAGGAGGGCGCGGCGATCGTCCTGATCTCCGAGGATCTCGAGGAGCTCCTGTCGCTCAGCGACCGCATCGCGGTCCTGCACCAGGGCGAGATCATGGGCATCGTCGATGCGGCAGCGGCCGAGATCGAGACCCTCGGGCTGATGATGGCGGGCGAGCGCCGGGCGGAGGCGATCGCCTGATGCCGCTCCGCCTGGAGCTGCGGCTCGAGCGCTCGCGCCGACTCGACTACGCCGTTCCCGTGCTGTCGGTGCTGCTGGCGCTGGCGGTGAGCGGTCTGCTGCTGCTGCTCACCGGCACCAACCCGCTGTCGGCCTACCGCGAGATGTTCACCGAGGCCTTCGGCACCTCCTACGGCTTCGCCGAGGTGCTGGTCAAGGCGACGCCGCTGATCCTCTGCGGCCTGGGCGTGATGATCGCCTTCAAGATGCTGTTCTGGAACATCGGCGCCGAGGGCCAGCTGCACATGGGCGCCTGGGGGGCGACCGCGGTGGTGATGACCGGCTGGGACGG
>JBFGLX010000143.1:0-8255 GCA_041575955.1 Thermoanaerobaculia bacterium | reverse complement strand
GGCTACGGCTGCGTCTACTTCGCCGAGGAGATGCTCAAGACCCGGGGCGAGAGCATCCGCGGCAAGACCTGCCTGGTCTCCGGCTCGGGCAACGTCGCCCAGTTCACGGTCGAGAACATCCACCGGCTCGGCGGCCAGGCGATCACCATGTCGGACTCGGACGGGTTCGTCCTCGATCGCGGCGGCATCGGGGCCGAGAAGCTGGCGTTCGTCAAGGAGCTCAAGAACGTGCGCCGCGGGCGGATCGCCGAGTACGCGGAGCAGTTCGGCTGCGAGTACTTCGCGGGCCGCCGCCCGTGGGCGGTCGCGGACGCCGATTGCGCCTTCCCGGCGGCGACCCAGAACGAGCTCGAGCTCGAGGACGCCCGCGCGCTGGTCGACAACGGCGTCTCGGTGGTCGCCGAGGGCGCCAACATGCCGACGACGCCCGACGCGATCCAGCTGCTGCTCGACGCCGGCGTCCTGTTCGGGCCCGGCAAGGCGGCCAACGCCGGTGGCGTCGCCACCAGCGCCCTGGAGATGGCCCAGAACGCGTCCTACACGCCTTGGACGCGCCAGGAGGTCGACCAGCGGCTGCGCGGCATCATGATCGACATCCACCGTACCTGCTACGACACCGCCCGCGAGCACGGCGCGCCCGGCAACTACGTGGCCGGCGCCAATATCGCGGGCTTTCTCAAGGTGGCGCGGGCGATGCTCGAGCAGGGAGTTGTATAGTGATCGGGCCAGGACAAGCTAGCTTCGCCAGGTGGTCTAGTGGGTAGAAAGACCGTAGGGTATTTCGAGGGAACCGACTCCCGGCTGCTGACCGGCCTGATCTGCCTCGGATGCGACACGATCCCGGTCTCGAACGGCTTCGACAGCCACGGCCGGCACATCCGGACGGTCCACGAAGACAGCCGCTTCGACCTGCTGGTCGGCTACCTGCACAAGATCTACGCGCCCGCCGGATCGGCCACCACCTTCCAGGACATCTTCCACGTCTGCCGGGTCTACGAGATGCCGCTGCTGCTCGAGGTGCCGCGGGAGATGCACGCGGACGTCGCCCGCGTCCTCGGCGCGCTTCCCGACATCGTCACGCTGGTCGATCCGACCGACGCGCTCGACGCGGCCAAGGAGATCCTGAGCCGGTGAGCTCCGACGGCAGACTGGCGGTGGTGGCGGTCGGCGGCAACTCCCTGATCACCGACGCCCATCACGTCGCCATCCCCTACCAGGCCGAGGCCGCGGCGGTCACCGCCGGCTACATCGCCACCATGGTGGCCGAGGGCTGGCAGGTCGTCGTCACCCACGGCAACGGGCCGCAGGTGGGCTTCATCCTGCGCCGCTCGGAGCTCGGCCAGCCCGAGGTGCCGCCGATTCCCATGAACTACGCCACCTCCAATACCCAGGGCTCGATCGGCTACATGTTCCAGCGCTCGCTGCTCAACGAGTTCCGGCGCCGGCGGCTCGGCGCCCGGCCGGCAACCCTGATCACCCAGGTGCTGGTCGACCGCGACGACCCCGATTTCCAGAAGCCGACCAAGCCGATCGGTCCCTACATGACCGAGGCGACCGCGCACAAGCGCTCGAGCGAGCAGGGCTGGACCGTGGTCGAGGACTCGGGCCGCGGCTGGCGGCGGGTGGTCTCCTCGCCGCGCCCCCAGGAGATCCTCGAGCTCGAGGTGATCCGCCACATGGTGGCCGACGGCAACGTCGTCATCTGCTGCGGCGGCGGCGGTCTGCCGGTCTACGTCGACGACGACGGCGACCTCACCGGCATCGAAGCGGTCGTCGACAAGGACTACACCTCGGCGCTGCTGGCCCAGGGCCTCGACGCCGACCTCATGCTGATCTCGACCGCGGTCGAGAAGATCGCCATCCACTTCAATACCCCCGAGCAGCGGTGGCTCGACACGATGAGCCTCGCCGAGGCCCGCGAGTACCGGGCGGCGGGCCACTTCGCCGCCGGCAGCATGGGCCCGAAGGTGACCGCGCTGATCGACTACGTGGCCGCGACCGGGGGCACCGGCGTGGTCACCAACCCGCCCAACCTGCCGCGGGCGGTGGCCGGGCAGACCGGCACGCGGATCGTCCGCGGCTGAAGCGGGGCGCCCGGGCCGGTCAGCGCCTCCGGGCGGCGACCGTCGCCTTGTACCCGCGCACCGCCGCGATCGCGCACGTGGTCGGGATCAGCACGAGCGCCAGCGCGTAGAACTCGACCCCGGGCAGCACGATCGTCGGAAAGAACACTTGGGCGAACAACGCGACGGTGGGCGGAAGGAGGCCGAGAATCACGCCGGCGAGCATCAGGTTCAGGCCCTGTTCGGAACGCTCCCGTGACGTGGCTCGCACGAAGCTCAAGATCAAGTACACCAGCGCCCAGGCGAAGTAGCCGATCCAGACGACGAGGTTCACCCATTGCAGCGCGTCGTCGAAGTCGCCTCCGAGAACGTGCGCAAGCGCCAACACGAACGCGGGAAAGTACACGGACGGCTGAGCCCCGAACCCGAACTTGTCCAGGAGGGAGCTCCGTTTCGGGTAGAGCATCAGAAAGTGCACGAGAAAGGCGAGACTGAGCGTAACCAGGACGTTGACCAGCTTGCCCATCCACTCTGCTTGCATGCCGGGGTCCGCCGGAAGGCCCAGAAAGGCGATGGAGAAAGAAAGACCGAACAGCGCCAGAAGTGCCGACGTGGTGCTCAGGGTCTCGTTATACCCCCAAAGACAGAACCACAAGATGGCCAGCCCGACCCCGAACGAGAGCATGGCTCTCGTCTTGAGCGCGGTCGGTAGGTCCGCGTAGGTCAAGGGGAGCTCCACGGCCATCCCCGCTCGCTCGACACCGAAGGCGACGGTCTCGCCGATCTTCCGAGGCGCCGACCAATCCCAATCCTCGACCGGGATTCCGTCGACCTGCCTGACGACGTCGCCTACTTCCATGCCCGCCTGCTCCGCCGCACCGCCGGAGAAGACCCGCATCACCACTCCGCCGCTGCTCATCCAGAAACCCGGGCTGGAGTCGCCCAAGCGACCCAACAGGGCCAACAGACCGAGGGCGACGACGACAGCGGCGATCGCCATGAACACGTACCCGTGCAAGCGGCTCCTCGCCGCGCCGCCCTTCCGGCCGGCCTCGGCTTCCACCCGCCGAACCGCCTTCGGCGCGGCCGGCCGCCGCGCGGTGACCTCCGCTTGCCGCTCTGTCCCCTCTACGCCTGCCGGTGACGGGCCGATCAGCGCCGCGATGTCACCGACCAGGGCCTCGATCTCGGGCGAGCCGGGGGCGCCGTCCCAGCCGATCAGGTCCGCGGTCTGGATGCCGCGGAAGGCCAGCGGGATCTCGACGTCCTCGATCCGGATCGGCACCAGGATCTCCCGCTTGGCCCCCTCCTCGGCCTCGGTGCGGACCCAGCGGCTGGCCGCCGACCTCTCCGACCAGAGAACGATGACGCACCTGGCCTCGTCGATGGCCTCCTCGATGACCTCGTCGAACGCCTTGCCGGTGGGGATGCTCCTGTCCCACCACACCGACCACTTGCGGCTTTCGAGCGCTCGCGCGAGGCGCTCGGCGTGCGCCCGGTCCTCTCTCCCGTAGCTGACGAAGATATCGCTCACTCGGCCCTACCCGCCGGTGCTCTTGGCCATTGCGACCAGTCGCTCGCGCGCCTCTCCCGGTGTCGCGACGGCCTCCTCGAAAGCCAGGCGAACCAGGCGCCCCGCGACCAGCAGGTCGAAGCCCTCGGCGTCGATCCCGGCCATCGCGACCACCTCCCCCTCGGCCACCCGTAGCCCCGCTAGCCGGCGGCAGTAGCCGCGCATCGTCTCCGAGTGGTCGTCGTTCATGTGCTGGACGATCGCCGCCTCCTGGCCGCGCGCGAACGGGTTCGCGACCAGGAACTCCCCCGGCGCGATCCAGCGGATGTTCCCGAAGCCGCCGATCCAGCGCAAGCGCACCGGCTCGAGGCGAACGAAGAAGAAACCGTGCACCCGATGATAGTCGGTCGAAGCGGGAAAGTGCCGGTAGTAGCGCTCGGCAGCATCCTCGAGCCCGTCCTCGACGCGCTCCGCCCGCGCCAGCACCGACAGCCGGCCGGACGCCTGGACGTCGTCCCCGCCTGCCACCACCGTGAGGCAGGCACGCGGGTCGGCGACGACGTTCTTCGTGTGCTGGGCGATGTCGCTGATCAGGACGATCGGGCGACCCTGGCGGTCGAGACAGTAGGGCACCACCGAGCCGAACGGGAAGCCGTCCATGTCCACCGACAGGGTCGACAGCACGCCCGCCTTCCGATCGTGGAGCAGCGCGCGTGCTGCGCGGTGTCGGTCGAGACTGTCCATCCGGTGCGGCGATCATAGCGCCCCCGGGGGTGGCAGCTCCCGTCGACGGATTGCGATCCCCTTGAAAGGGGCGTTGTATATTGAATCGTGGCTTTCGACCTGGTGTTCCGCAAAGCCCGCCTCCGGTCGCGCAAGAGCCTGCCCGAGATCGGTATCGAAGGAGGGCGCATCCGCCGGATCGTCCGCAGCGCCGGCCAGAGGGGCCGCCCTGTGATCGACGCCGGCCCTTCGGCCGCAACCGCCGTCGTCAGCCACGGCCGGCTGGTCGACCCTGAGCTGCCGCGACCGGGACGCCACCGATGAGCCGGATCCTGATCCGCGGCCTCCACACCCTGGTCACGAGGGTCGAGGGCGAAGAGCCCCGACACGGCGTCGACGTGCTGATCGAGGGCGGCCAAATCGCCGCGGTCGGCACCGATCTCGATGTCGGCGCCGAGCCCGGGGGCGTGCCGGTCGAGCGCACGATCGACGGCTCGATGCACGTCGCCTACCCGGGCTTCGTCAACACCCACCACCACCTCTACCAGACCCTCACCCGCAACCTGCCGCCGCTCCAGAACGTCAAGCTGTTCGACTGGCTGACCGGGCTCTACGAGGTCTGGCGCGGCCTCGACCGCGAGGCGATCGAGGTCTCGACCCGGGTCGGGCTGGCGGAGCTGCTGCTGTCGGGCTGCACGACCACCAGCGACCACCTCTACGTCTTCGGCCGCGAAGCGCCGGCCGAGCTGCTCGACGCGGCCATCCAGACCGCGCGCGCGATGGGAGTGCGCTTCCACCCGAGCCGCGGCAGCATGAGCCTCGGGAGATCCGCGGGCGGCCTGCCCCCGGACGACCTGGTCCAGGGCGCCGACGAGATCCTGCGCGACTGCGAGCGCGCGATCGAGCGCCACCACGATCCGTCTCCCTTCTCGATGTGCCGGATGGTGCTCGCGCCCTGCTCGCCGTTCTCGGTGACTCCGGAGCTGTTGCGCGACTCGGCGGTCCTGGCGCGCGAGCGCGGGGTCGCCCTCCACACCCACCTGTGCGAGACCCGCGACGAGGAGGCATTCTGCCTCGAGCAGCACGGCGTGCGGCCGGTCGCCCATCTCGAGGATTGCGGCTGGCTCGGCAGCGACGTCTGGTTCGCCCACGCGATCTACCTGGACGACGGCGAGATTCGGGCCCTGGCCGGGACCGGCACCGGCGTCGCCCACTGCCCGGCGTCCAACCTGCGCCTCGGCTCGGGCATCTGCCCGGCGCCGCGGCTGCTCGACGCCGGCGTCAACGTCGGCCTGGCGGTGGACGGCAGCGCCAGCAACGACGCCTCGAGCATGGTGCGCGAGATGCAGCTCGCGCTGCTCGTCCACCGGCACGGCACGGCCGTCGACGCCATGCCGCCCGAGCGCGTGCTCGCGATGGCGACCACCGGCGGAGCGGCGGTCCTCGGGCGCCCGGAGCTCGGCCGGGTGGCGCCGGGAGCGGCGGCCGATCTCGCCCTCTTCCGGCTCGACCGCGTCGACTTCGCCGGCGCCATGCACGACCCGGCCGCGGCGCTCCTCTTCTGCGGCTCCGGGGTGCGTGCCGACTACACCATCGTCGCCGGCGAGGTCCGGGTGGACGGAGGCGAGCTGGTCGGTCTCGACGAGGCGCACCTCTTCCACCGCGCCAACGAGGTCGCGGCGCGGCTGGTCCGGGGTCGCTCGTAGCGGCGCAACCCGCCTGCCGGTGAGGAGAGCCACGCCCCTCGCGCGTCAAGGGGTGTGACGCGCCGCCACCTCGCGTGGATCGGGCGCCAAACCGCGAGCCGCCCGGTCGAGCGCTCCTGCCGTCCGAGTGGCTCGCACTACCGGCGGCCACGGGACCGTCGAG
Organism: Thermoanaerobaculia bacterium; assembly: GCA_041575955.1. Classification (GTDB taxonomy): domain Bacteria; phylum Acidobacteriota; class Thermoanaerobaculia; order Multivoradales; family JAHEKO01; genus JAHEKO01. The sequence continues at coordinate 2,087 of JBFGLX010000143.1, read as the reverse complement.
AAGGAAGAGGGAGAGAGAGCTACATGGCCACATCCAAGAAAAGCGGCAGCAAGAAGAGATCGACCGGGAGCAAGGAGAGAGACAAGCCCGAGCGGGGCTTCACCCTCACGGTGCCCCTCGACGCCAGCGCCATCAAGGAGCGGCGGGCTGGGCACCGGCTCAAGGTGGTCACCCAGGACGCCGACGGCAACCTCAACTCGGGCACGGTGGCCGTGGGCGAGAACGGCTCCGGTAACGCGCGCCTGCTGTTCGCCCGCAAGCCCGGTTCGCTCAGGGTCTTCGTCGGGCCCAACGACGCCTCCGACGAGGAGATCACCAGGCTCCAGACGCTGTAGATCGACGTCTCGTCGACTCGCTGGGACGGCAACACGCTCGCCATCGAGCCGCTCCGCATCCACTCGTACTACTGGTACTGGTGGCTGCGCTCGATCGGCTCCACCCGGCGCTCGAGCGCTACCCCGACCTGCGCTTCGAGCGCGCCGGCAGCCGGCCGAGCCTGCAGGTGTTCGAGCAGATCGCCGGCGGCGGGGGGCTCGATTCGGGCAAGTCGCTCAAGGCGAGCGACGTCGGCCTGCTCGACGGTCTGCGCAAGAAGCTCCTCGAGCGCCTGCCCCGGCTGCCCGAGATCGAATCGCTGCGCATCTGGCCCTGGTGGCCCTGGTGGCCGTGGTGGGACTGCGCGCCCGATCTCATCTTCAAGGTGACCCAGGACTGCGGCCAGGGTCCCAAGGTCGTCCTCGACGAGGGCTACGGCGACGTGCGCTGGAACGTGTCGAGCCCGCTCGACGTCCAGCTCATCGTCAGCGACGACGCCTGCTGCCTCGAAGGCTGCCAAGATCCGCCCTGCGACGGCGGCCACTGCCTGACCCCGGTCCGGGCGTGCGGTACGACCGTCAACAAGATCGGCGGCAACCCCGGCGCACCGGTCACCCTGCCCGTGGGCTATGCGGGCCGCGAGCTGGACGCCGCGCCGTACGTCGATCGGCCGTTTGCCAGGACCGTCGACGTGCACAAGGCCGCCGTGCCGATGACCGGCGTCGACTACTACTCGATCGAGTACGACGACGGCTCCGGCTGGGCCGACCTGCCCGCCGAATGGGCCCAGACCATCAGCCGCAGCTGGCTGACCTGGGGCGCGGGCGGCATTCCGGACACCGGCTGGGTGCACTTCACGTTCACCGAGAAGAGCGGCAAGCTGGTGATGGAGAGCCGCGAGCACTACGAGGCCAACGGCCCGTTCGGCGACTGGGCCCCGGGCGGCGGCCGGGTGTGGATGATCAACGCCTACCTGACGATGCGGCTCGACAGCAGCAAGTTCGACGACGGCACCTACCGCTTCCGCGTTCGCGGCTACGCGGCGGACGCGGCCGGCAACCTGGTGCTGCCGGGAGAGGTGCTCGACAACTGCGGCACCGAGCTCGACAACGAGGTGGTGCTGACGTTCGACAACCGGCTGGAGATCGATCCGAGCCACCCCGGTGGCCACGCCAGCGGTCCCGACACCATCCACCGGCCGTTGACCGAGCCCGACACGGACTTCATCGAAGTGCTCATCAACGGCCAGCCGGTCGACCCGTGCGACGTGGTCAACGCGACCAGCGGCACCCTCGAGATTCGTTTCGAGGCCAGCGATCCGGACGGCCACCTGTCGCGGTTCGGGCTCACCTCGCACTGGGGTGAGAGCGAGATGCGCAACCTCTTCGCCTACCCGCACACGCTGACCAAGGAGGGCGCGACGCCGCACCTGGGTCCGACCTATGCGGACGCCCTGGCGGACGGCGCGACGAGGCCCGAGTGGCGCGGCGGCACCTACCGCCTCACCATGAGCCTCGCCGACGCCTGCCCGGAGCCGTGCTGCTACCTCTTCCGCCTCACCGCGCACAAGAGGAACATCGTCGGCTGCGACTACAGCGAGGGCTTCTACAACATCAGCGAGTACTCGGTCGGCGTCGGAGTCTGCCCGCCCGCCGTCACGATCGAGCGACCGGACCTGGTGCAGGAGTTTCCCGTCCAGACGGTGACTCCGCCGCTCGGCGGTCGCCGAGAGGAGCGCTAGCCGGAAGGCACTCGGGGGCCGGCCGCAACCG
>JBFGLX010000142.1:0-8359 GCA_041575955.1 Thermoanaerobaculia bacterium | reverse complement strand
CTGATCCTGACCTTCTTCTTCCGCCAGATGCGCGAGGTGATCGAGCGCGGCCATCTGTACATCGCCCAGCCGCCGCTCTACAAGATCGGCGAAGGGCGCAAGGAGACCTACCTCAAGGACGACGCGGAGTATCACCAGTTCCTGGTCAATCGAATCCAGGACGTCTGGACGGTCGAGATGGGCGTGAACGGCGACCGCCGCTCGTTCAAGGGAGCGCGGCTGGCGCAGTTTCTCGAGCAGGTGGGCGACTTCCGCCTCAACCTGCAGAAGCTCGGCTCGCGCGGCTACCCGGAGGACGCCCTGCGGGTTGCCCTGCTGCACGGGCTGGTCGATCGCAAGTCGCTGGCCGATCACGACCTGGTGCGCCAGGTCGGCGGCATCATCGAGGCGTCGGGGTTCCACCGGGTCGAGGTCGAGCCGGACGAGGAGCACGGCGGCTTCGCGATCTCGTTCGTCAGCCGCCGCGACGGCGTCGAGCGCGAAGTCCGGTTCGACTGGAACCTGCTGTCGACCGCCGAGTACCACGCCCTGGCGCGCAACCGGCCAGGCCGCGAGGCGCTTCAGGCATCCGAGTTCGCGATCCTGAGGGAGGGCGAGGCCGCGGCCGAGGCGGCCAACGACCTCGAGGAGCTGCTCGAGACCCTCTACGCGGCCGCCCGCAAGGGCCTTTCGATCCAGCGCTACAAGGGCCTCGGCGAGATGAACGCGGAGCAGCTCTGGGAGACGACGATGGACCCCGAGCGGCGTCGGCTGCTGAGGGTCCAGATCGTCGACGACGTCGGCGCCGACGACATCTTCACGGTCCTCATGGGCGACCAGGTGCCGCCGCGACGCGAATTCATCGAGAGAAACGCCCTCAACGTCACCAACCTCGATATCTAGACCCCACCCCCAGCTAGAGGAACCCCATGGCCGATCACGATCGAATCCTGCCCCTCGAGGGCGAGCTGCCGCCGGTGTCGGTGGACATCGAAGACGAGATGAAGCGCAGCTACATCGATTACGCGATGAGCGTGATCGTGGGGCGGGCGCTGCCGGATGTCCGCGACGGCCTGAAGCCGGTACACCGCCGGGTGCTCTACGGCATGTGGGAGTCGGGCAACACCTCGACCAAGGCGTACAAGAAGTCGGCGCGCATCGTCGGCGACGTCATGGGTAAGTACCACCCGCACGGCGACAGCCCGATCTACGACACGGTCGTGCGCATGGCGCAGGACTTCTCGATGCGCTACACCCTGGTCGACGGCCAGGGCAACTTCGGCTCGATCGACGGCGACACCCCGGCGGCGATGCGCTACACCGAAGTGCGGCTCACCAAGCTCGCCGAGGAGATGCTCAAGGACGACATCGGCAAGCAGACGGTCGACTGGATCGAGAACTACGACGGGTCGCTCGAGGAGCCGACCGTGCTGCCGGCGAAGGTGCCGAACCTGCTGGTCAACGGCGCCACCGGCATCGCCGTCGGCATGGCCACGAACATCCCGCCGCACAACCTCGAAGAGGTCATCAACGGCCTCGAGCACCTGATCGAGAACCCGAACGCGAGCGTCGGGGAGCTGATGAAGTCGATACCCGGCCCCGACTTCCCGACCGCCGGCTTCATCCACGGCCTGGAGGGAATCCGCAAGGCCTACAAGACCGGCCGCGGCACGATCCAGGTGCGCGCCAAGGCGGGCGTCGAGAGCCGCCGTGGCGAGCGCCAGTCGATCGTGATCACCGAGATTCCCTTTCAGGTGAACAAGGCCAAGCTGCTCGAGCGCATCGCCGGCCTGGTGCGCGCCAAGAAGATCGACGGCATCACCGATCTGCGCGACGAGTCGGATCGGGACGGCATCCGCATCGTGGTCGACATCCGGCGCGGCGAGATCCCCGAGATCATCCTCAACCAGCTCTACAAGATGACGCCGATGCAGACCACCTTCGGCATGATCATGCTGGCGATCGTCGACAACCAGCCGCGGATCCTGAACCTGCGCGAGCTGCTCGATCACTTTCTCAACCACCGCAAGACGGTGGTCATCCGCCGCACCCGGTTCGACCTCGCCAAGGCCGAGGCGCGCGCCCACATCCTCGAGGGCATCCTCAAGGCGCTCGACCACCTCGACGAGATCATCGCGACCATTCGCGCGAGCCAGACGCCGCCCGAAGCCCGTGAGCGCCTGATGGTGGACTTCGCGCTGACCGAGCTCCAGGCGCAGGCCATCCTCGAGATGCGCCTGCAGAAGCTTACCGGCCTCGAGCGCGAGAAGGTGGTCGCCGAGTACAAGGAGCTGATGGAGCTGATCGAGCGGCTGCGGGCGATTCTCGGCTCCGACCGGCTGGTGCTCGAGGAGATCCGTCGCGAGCTCGAGGAGATCCGCGCGGCCTACAAGGACCCGCGGCGCACCGAGATCATCCCCGAGACCCACGAGATTTCGATCGAGGACATGATCGCCGACGAAGACATGGTGATCACGGTCACCAACTCGGGCTACGTCAAGCGCTCGCCGCTGTCCCTCTACCGCGCCCAGCATCGCGGCGGCAAGGGGCGGCGCGGCATGCAGACCAAGGACGGCGATTTCGTCGAGCACCTCTACGTCGCGTCGGCCCACAGCTACATCCTGGTCTTCACCGAGAGCGGCCGGGTGCACTGGCTCAAGGTGCACGAGATCCCCCAGGTCGGGCCGGCGGCCAAGGGCAAGGCGATCGTCAACCTGCTCAACCTGGACCCGAGCGAGAAGCTGGCGACGACGGTGGCGGTGCGCGAGTTCAGCGACGAGCTGTTCCTGATCTTCGCCACCGAGAGCGGCACGATCAAGAAGACCGACCTGTCGGCCTACTCCAATCCGCGGAGCGGCGGCATCATCGCCATCAACGTCGACAAAGGCGACCGCCTGCTCGACGTGCGGGTGGCGGAGAAAGGGGAGACCGTTCTGCTGGCGACCGCGCGCGGCTTCGCCATCCGCTTTCGCGAAAGCGACGCCCGCTCGATGGGGCGCGCCACGCGCGGCGTCCGGGGCATCAAGCTGCGCAAGGGCGACCGGGTGGTGGCGATGGAGACGTTGCGCGAGGACGGCGGCGAGATCCTGTCGATCGCCGAGAACGCGGTCGGCAAGCGGACGGCGGTGGAGCAATACCGCCTGCAGGGCCGCGGCGGCATGGGCATCATCAACCTCAAGGTCTCGGGCAAGACCGGCGAGGTCATCAGCGCCAAGCAGGTGCGTCCCGACGACGGCATGATGCTGATCACCCAGGAGGGCAAGATCATCCGCATCGGCGTCGACGGCGTGCGCGTCAGTGGCCGCTCGACCCAGGGGGTCAAGCTGATGGATCTCCACGGCGAGGACCGCCTGGTGGCGGTGGCCACGATCGCCGATCGGGATGACGACGAGCCCGACGAGCCCGACGAGCCGGTGAACTGAGCAGAGCGAATCCAAGCGAGCCGAACCCGGCCGAAGAGCGACTCGAGGGCGGCCAGCTCTACCGGCTCGCCTGGTTCTTCTATCTCTTTCTCGCCATCGGCGGGGTGCTCTGGATCGGCGCGCGCGAAGGCGCCATCCCGCTGACCCTGTTCGTGCGACCGGCCGCCTGGTGGCTCGACCTGGGCCTGGGCCTCGGCGCGGGCGGAGTACTGATCGGCGCGTGGCGGCTGATGCGGCGGGTCTCGGCGCACGCGCGCGAGCTCGAGCGGCGCCTCGGCGGTCTGCTCGGGCCGCTCCAGCCCGCCGAGATCGTCGGACTCGCCCTGCTTTCGGGTTTCGCGGAGGAGCTCTTCTTTCGGGGCGCGATGCAGGCGTCCTGGGGCTGGCTGCCGGCGACCGTCCTGTTCGCCCTCGTTCACACCGGCCCGGGTCCGGCCTACCGCATGTGGACGCTCTTCGCCGGCGTCGCCGGGCTGGTCCTGGCCGGCCTGATGCTGTGGCGCGAGAGCCTGCTGGCCCCGGTCGTCGCTCACGCCTTGGTCAACGGCGTCAACCTCGGCCGGCTCGATGCCGGGCGCGAGAGCGGGGCGGACGCTTCGCTGCTAAACTGAGCGGCCCCAACGGCAGGGAAGAGGAGAACAAGCAGCATGGCGAGCGACAGCGGGGACGTCTTCGAGAGGATCGATCGAGAGCAGGCGGACTATCTCGAAGAGCTCAAGGAGTTTCTCAGGATCCCTTCGGTTTCGACCAAGCCGGAGCATCGGGACGACGTGCTGCGCTGCGCCGCGTTCGTGGCCGAGAAGCTGCGCGCGGCGGGGGTCGAGGCCGAGACCATCGAGACCGACGGCAACCCGCTCGTCTACGGCGAGTGGAACGGCGCTCCGGGCAAGCCGACGATCCTGTTCTACGGCCACTACGACGTGCAGCCGCCGGAGCCGCTCGAGGAGTGGCGTAACCCGCCCTTCGAGCCGACGGTGGAAGGCGACCTGCTGGTGGCTCGCGGCGCGACCGACGACAAGGGCCAGTCGTTCGCCCACGTCAAGGCGGTGGCCGCGATCCTGGCCGAGCGCGGCGCCCTGCCGGTCAACGTCAAGTTCCTGATCGAGGGCGAGGAGGAGATCGGCGGCGAGTCGATCGACACGTTCGTCGAGGCGGACGCGGGCCAGCGGCTTGCCTGTGACGCGGTGGTGATCTCGGACAGCTCGATGTACGCCCCCGGCCAGCCCTCCCTGCTCTATGGGCTCAAGGGCCTGGCGTACATGGAGATCAAGGTCACGGGTCCGAATCGGGACCTCCACTCCGGCACCTTCGGTGGCGCGGTGGCCAACCCCGGCAACGCCCTGGCGACGATCATCTCGAGGCTGTGGGACGCCGACAGCGGCCGCGTGGCGATCGACGGCTTCTACGATGACGTCAAGCCGCTCGAGGACTGGGAGCGCCGGCAGTGGGCGGAGCTGCCCTTCGACGAGGCCGAGTACTGCCGGGACCTGGGCATCGACCAGACCTTCGGCGAGAGCGGCTACTCCACGCTCGAGCGGTCCTGGGGGCGGCCGACCCTGGACGTCAACGGCATCTTCGGCGGCTACCAGGGCGCCGGCGCCAAGACGGTGCTGCCCGCCTGGGCCGCGGCCAAGGTCTCGATGCGCCTGGTGCCCGACCAGGATCCGACGCGGATCGCGCGCCTGTTCGCCGAGCACGCCGAGCGGGTGGCGCCGGCGGGGGTCAGGGTCGAGGTCCGCGAGCTGCACGGCGCCGTGCCGGTGCTGATCGAGACCCGCGGACCGATCGCCGACGCCGCCACCGCGGCCCAGGAGGACATCTGGGGGAAGGCGCCGGTCCTGATTCGCGAGGGCGGCTCGATTCCGGTAGTGGCGACCTTCGCCCAGGTGCTGAAGGTGCCGGTGCTGCTGGTCGGCCTCGGGCTGCCCGACGACCGGCTCCACTCGCCCAACGAGAAATTCAACGTCAGCCACTTCTACAACGGCATCAAGACCATCGTGCGGCTGCTAGATCGAGCGGGCGGGTGACGAAGGCGCAGACGGACCGGGAGGGGAGAGCGGCGATGGGCAAGGGCGCACCAAGCCAGGAGAGAGAGCTGAAGTTCCCCTGCCAGGGGCTGGACGAGCTGCGCGACCGCCTGATCGAGCTCGAAGCCGAGCGTCTCAAGGCGTCGGCCTTCGAGGAGAACCTGCTGTTCGACCGCAACCGCGAGCTGGAGCGGTCCGGCTCGCTGCTCCGGCTGCGCCTCGACGCGCACGGCTGCCGGTTGACCTTCAAGGGTCCGGCGGCCTTCGAGGGCGACGTCAAGGTGCGCGCCGAGCACGAGCTCAAGGTCGACGACCCCGAGCAGGCCCGGGCGCTGCTCGAGAGCCTCGGCTACGAGATCGTCAACAGCTACCAGAAGTACCGCGAAGAGTGGCGGCTCGGGGGGGTGGTCATCGCCCTCGACCACACCCCGATCGGCGACTTCGCCGAGTTCGAGGGCGACGGCGCCGAGAAGGTCGCGCGGCGCTGCAAGTTCGACCCGAAGACCGCCGAGCGCCGCAACTACCTGCAGCTCTACAAGGACTACCGCGAGGAGCACCCCGAGGCCCCGGCGGCCATGGTCTTCTCTTGAGCGGGGTCCGCGCCGTCGTGCTCGCGGCGGGTTTGGGCACCCGGCTGCGACCGCTGACCGAGTTCCTTCCCAAGCCGCTCCTGCCGGTCGGCGGCCGGCCGCTGATCGCCCACACCCTGGCGCAGCTCGAGGCGGTCGGCTGCGAGGCCGCGGCGCTCAACCTGCACCATCTGGGCGCGCGCATTCGCGAACAGCTGGGCAACAGCTACGGCAAGATGCCGCTCGCCTACTCCGAGGAGCGGGAGCTGCTCGGAACCCTGGGCGCGCTGGGGCCGCTCCGCGACTTCTGGCGCGACGCCGAGGTCCTGGTGGTGGTCAACGGCGACAGCTTGTGCCGCTGGCCCGTCCGGCCGCTGCTGCGCCGGCATCGCCGGCTGAGCGCGTCCGCGACCATGCTGGTGTCGCGGCGCGCCCGCGTCGAGGAGTACGGCGGCGGCGTCGGCATCGACCTCGAAGGGCGGCTGGCCTCGGTGCGTCCGGGCACGAGCTACGGCGAGGTCGAGAAGCGGCGCGTCTTCGCCGGCGCCCACGCGCTCTCGCCGGCCCTGCTGGAGGGAATACCGAGCCAGCCGCTCGACTTCATCACCGACCTCTACCTGCCGATGCTCGAGAAGGGCTTGGCGGTGCACACCTACGAGACACGTGCGCAATGGTTCGAGAGCGGCACCCCCGAGCTCTACCTGCGCTCGGTCCGGGGGTGGGTCGGCAGGCGCTGGCTGCCGCGCTGGCTGCGTGGCTCGTGGATCGACCCCGGCGCCGCCGTCCACGCCGGTGCCAAGGTCACGCGATCGGTGGTCGAGGCGCGGGTCGTCGTCGAAGAAGGCGCCCGGGTCGAGCGCTCCCTGCTGCTGCCCGGCGCGCATGTGTCGAAAGGCTGTCTGGTCGACAACTCGATCCTGGGATTCGACGTCGAGCTGGCGCCGGACACCAGGGTCAGCAGCCGCCTGGTCACCCCCGAGCGCGCCGACAGCCCTCCCCGGGCGGCCGACTCGACCGTCGGCGGGCTGGTCTACTCGCCGCTGACGCCGCCCCCGGCCCGGGCTGGCGCCACCGAAGAAGCGGAGCCGGCGTGACCGGCGGGACGTTCCGCAACGACTTCGACCTGCTGGTCTTCGACTGGGACGGCACCCTGGTCGACTCGATCGGCCGCATCGTCGGCTGCGTCCAGCGCACCCTGAGCGAGATCGGGCTGGCCACGGTCGACGAGACCCGCATCCGGATGTCCATCGGGCTCGGCATCCGGGAGATGGTCAACCGCTTCCTCCCCGGGTGCGACGACGAGCTGTTCGCTCGAATCCGCGAGGTCTACGGCAGGCACTGGCGCGAGCACTATTCGCTCGCGCCGGCCCTCTTCCCCGGAGCGCGGGCGGCGCTGGCCGAGCTGGCCGACGCGGGCTACCTGCTCGCGGTGGCGACCGCCAAGGGCCGCTGGGGGCTCGACAGCGATCTCGAGGCGACCGGGCTGGCGACGAGCTTCCACGCCACCCGAACGGCGGACGAGGCCCTGGCCAAGCCGAGCCCGGCCATGCTGCTGGAGATCCTCGACGAGCTCGGCGTGCGGGCCCGCGCGGCGCTCATGGTCGGCGACACGGTTCATGACCTGCAGATGGCGGTCAACGCCGGCGTCGCGGGCGTGGGGGTCACCTGCGGCTCACACAGCCGCGCCGAGCTCGAGCGCGTCCCGGCGCTCGCCTACCTGGACGGCGTCGGCGCCATGCCGCGCTGGCTACAAGGGCGGCGGGCGGCGGGCGCTGGCCGCTGACGAGCGCCGGTCCGCGCGTAGGGCCGCAGCCAGGCGGGCGGCCCGGGAAACGGGCCCCTCCAGGCGGAGGGGCCCGAACCGTGGTTCCAGGGGGCCTTCGGTCGTCCTACCGGCAGGCGCCGCCGCGGCACTTGCCGGAGCAGCACTGGTTGTCGGCGGAGCAGGCGTCGCCCTTCTGGCCGAGATCGCAGCCGCCGCCGCCGCCGCAGCCGTAGAGGTCGCAGATGCCGGCCTGGTCGTCGGCCTCGGTGGTCGCCGGCCCGTTGTCGCAGGCGCCGACCGACGGGTACATGGTCGCGCCCGACACGCTGGAGTGGCCGAGGCCGCGGCCGTGGCCGATCTCGTGCACCTGGACGCCCTCGATGAAGAACTCGTTCGAGCAGCCGTCGCCAACCGAGGTCCACGGGTGGCTGGTGTTGGTCACGATGTCGGCGTCGACGATCCGGACGTTCTTGCCTTGCCGGACGTAGAAGCCGGTGAAGGTCGCCGCCAGGCAGTTGCCGGAGCACTGGCCGGTCGGGTCCGAGAAGTTGAGCATCGGAATGTTGTCGCCGAGGGTGAAGTTGGCCATCGAGCCGG
>JBFGLX010000141.1:0-8388 GCA_041575955.1 Thermoanaerobaculia bacterium | reverse complement strand
GAGCCGTCTCCGCCCTGGAAGAAGTAGTGAGCCGAGCCGGTCCGCTTGACCCACTCCGCGACGATCGCCGACCTGCCCCAGCCTTCCGGACCGACGATCTGGAAGACGCCCTCGCCGACGTCGCTCATGAAGCCGCCGATCGCCTTGAAGACCTCGTCGCGGCCTTCGAGCTCGGCGGTCAGCCCGTCGATCAGGAGGCTGAAGTCGCGGGTTCGCGCCGCCAGCCATTCCAGCTCGCCGGCCGCCTCCCCGGGCGACGTCTCAGAGGCCGCGGCGCTCTCGGCGCCGGCTGCGGCCGGCTCGCGCCCGGGCCGCGCGGGCGCGTCTTCCCCCGCCGCCTCGCCGCGGCGCGTGGCGTCGATGCGCTGCGCCACCTCGCCGAACTCGCCGCCCAGGCGGCGCAGGACGTCGGCGGTCAGGCGCGCGTACGGCTGGTCGCCGCTGTCGAGACGCTCGGCCTGGCCGCCGAGCGCCGCCCGGAAGCCGGTGCGCACTCCCCGGTTCCGCTCGAGCCAGGCCGAGACCTCTTCCACCACGCGCACGGTCTCGTGGCGGAGCGAGTAGCCGAGCAGCAGCTCGCGGATCTCGGGTTGGTGAAAGTCGTACTCGATCTCGTCCGGCGCCGCGCCCGCGGGCGAGACCCGGCGCACAAGGCCGCTCAACAGCACCTCCGCCAGGTGCGACTGACGCGACTCGGGCAGCATGGCCCGCTGCACGAGGCGCATGATCGGCAGCTGCAGCGGCGCCGCGGCCAGGAAGCCGGCCAGCCGCTTGGCGGTCGGGGTCGCGTCCCTGCGGAAACGGCGCACGCGCTCGTCAGCTTCGGCGTCGCCCGGCAGCGGAGCTGCCGGTACCGGCCCGCCGGCCGCCGCGAAGTCGCGGCCCGGCGCCCTGCCCTGTCCGGACACCAGGCTCGCCCACGCCCCGACCGATCCCTCCTCGAGGGTCAACACCGGCACCAGGATCCGGGACCCGTCGCCGGCGGCCGGGCCGGGGGGCAGCAACGAGATCGTCCGGTCGACCGCCCGCAGGGAGCTGTTGGGGCACCCCGGCCCGCGCGCGCTCAGATCGACGCTGCGGCTGGCGCCGAGGCCGGTGCGCTCCCACTGCCGGCGCGGCAGCACCTGGATGATCGCCAGCGGCCCGCTTCGCGCCCAGCGCTCCAGGGCTCGCGACACGATCGCCCCCGAGCGCCAGCCCGGGCCCACGCAATCGCTGACCACCAGGACGAGGCGCCGGCCGGTGGCGTCGACCAGCTCGTGCGGCGCGCGCCGCTCGGAGCTCGCCGTCCTGCCGATGCGGACGCCGCGCGCGAGCCAGACGCCGCTCTCGTCGCTGCCCAGGCCCCATAGCCGGACGTCCCGGAAGCCGCCCAGGCGGACGAGGACGCCGGCCAGCTCCTCCACCGTATCTCGCCAGACCGCCATCGACTCGTGCTCGTCGACCACCAGCGCCACCTCCAGCCAGCGCTCGCGGGCCGGTTGCGGCACCGGCGCGAGCACGCCGGTCTCGGCGAAGCGCTCGGCGGTGGCCTCTTCATCCAGCACCGATTCGGTCAAGCTCGCCACCCGTCGCTTGAACGGACGCAGCGCCCGCTGGATGGCCACCGCCCCGGGCAGCGCGGGGGCGCGCGGCAGCCGCACCGTCACGCCGTCGGCGCCGGGTTCGTCGTCGCCCGCGCGTCCCGGGGGCTCGGGCTGCGCGGTTCGCTCCGTGGGCGCCCCGGCACCGCCCGCCGTCGGGTCGGTCCCCGGCCCGGTTCCCGGAACGGTAGCCAGCTTCGGGCCCGCGGCCGCTGGCCCGGCTTCCGAGCCGTCGCCGGGAGTCGGCGCCTCGAGGTCCTCGGGCACCGGCTCCGCCTCCGGCGGCCGATCGAGATGGCAGGCCAGCCAGAGCACATCGGCGACCTCCAGCTCGCTGAGGTCGAGCTTCGAATCCTCGAGCAGCTGGAGCAGCCTGTCCATCGGCTCAGTCGTCGCGGTTCAGGTAGCGGAAGACCTCGTCGATCAGCCCTTCGAGGGCGGCCGGTTCCGGGCCGCCTTCCTGGGTGACCAGGTAGAGCGCGTTGAGCAGCTGATCCGTGGCCAGATCGCCTTTCTCCCGGCGCTCGAGGAAGTCGTCTATCAGATCGGCGGCGTTATCCGCCTTCTGGCCGAGCTGGGTGCTCACGATCTTGCCGAGGAGCTCGCGCTCGGGCGGCTTGATGTCGAGCCGCAAGCAGCGCCGCTTGAAGGCGGGCGGGAAGTCGCGCTCGCCGTTGCTGGTCAGGATGACGACCGGGAAGGCGTGGCAGGTCACCTTGCCGTTCAGGATCTCCACCCGGTCGTCGCCGCTCTGGCTGTCGTGGGGCGGCACCGCCACCGGCTGCAGCTCCTTGGGCAGCCGGGACAGCTCCGGGATCTCGTAGGTGCCGGTCTCGAACACGTGCAGGAGATCGTTCGGCAGATCGATGTCGGCCTTGTCGATCTCGTCGATCAGCAGCACCCGCGGCCTGGCCGAGGGCAGGAGCGCGGTCCCCAGGGCTCCGAGCCGCAGGTAGCGGCCGATGTCGGCGACCTTCTGGGGCACTCCCTCCTCGCCGTCGCCGCGGCTCAGGTTCGCCTCCTGGAGGCGCCCGATCGCGTCGTAGCTGTAGAGCCCCTCGCGCAGGCGCGAGCGCGAGTTGATCGGCCACTCCAGCACCGGACCCAGGTCGAGCTCGTAGGCGATGCTGTAGGCGAGCGACGACTTGCCGGTACCGGGCTTGCCGGTCACCAGCAGCGGTCGCCGCAGGTAGAGGGCCGCATTGACCATGTCGACCACCCGGTGGCTCGCCCGGTAGCGCGCTCCCTGATCGAGGGTACCGAAGCGGCGCTCGACCTCCGGGTCCTTGGGAAAGGCGCGGGGCGCGGCGGGCGGCGCGCCCTTGAAGGTGCGCCAGCGCGGCGGATCGGGACGGGCGTCGATCTTCTTCGCGTCCGGCTTGCCGCGTCCGTTGTAGATCCACCACGCCGGATGCTCGGTCGCGTCCTCCTTCTTCTTGGCCATCTCTAGATCTCCTTTCCGGCGCTCAGCCTCCGCCTCCCAGCTCGGAGGGGCGTGGCGGCAGCTGGCGGTCGAAATCGTCCCACAGCAGCGAGAGGTGCCTGAGCGGGTCGGTCGGCGCCGCGGCGTGTCCCCTCTTCCTGGCGGCCAGGATCCACTCCGGCAGCTCCTCGATCGTCGCCTCGCCGAGCTCGGCGCAGAGCCGTTCCTCCTCCGCCGACGGATCCGCCGGCTGCCGCCGCAGCCAGAGCACCACCGGCACGCCGGCGGCGACGGTGTAGCTCAGCCAGGGTTCGTCGCTGCCGGGCGCGAAGACCAGGCCGACGCAGTAGTCGTCGGAGGCGTCGAGCTGCTTGTAGAGCGCGTCCGGCTCCAGCGCGCCCGGTCGAATCCAGCGCGCGCTCTCCGCCGGCTTGGCCGCCGGATGCTCGCGCAGAGCGCGCCACTTGGGCTGCCAGCTGTCGTGGTAGGTGGTGTCTTCGACCCTTTCGAGCGAGCGCACCACCACCGGATAGCTGGTGCCGATCGGCGACGAGGGCGGCGCCAGCGGCCCCTTGGCGGCCGACCACGCGTCGAAGTCCTGGTGGAGCAGCGCGACGGGCACCATCATCTCGACCGCCAGGCGGGTCTCCGACGGCAGCGCTCGCCGTACCCGGAAGACCAGCTTCGGAATCTCCGTGCGCAGCTCCTCGACGCTCAGCGGCCCCTCGGCGTCGCCCTGTTCCTTGGGATACTCGGGCTCGTCGCCGTAGGCTCCTCGCTGCCAGAGCCAGGCGGTCGCCAGGTAGCCTTGCGAGCCGCCGTCGCGAATGACGATCAGCAGCGTCGCCGCTTCGGGCTTGTCGGCCGCGAAGCCCCGGGCCAGCTCCGTCATCCGCGTCCTCTCCACTCCGAGACGCTCGGCGGCGGCGGCCGCCCAGTCGCGCAGCTCGGCGGCGACCCGCCCGTCGTTCGCGGCGGCGGCGAACCCGAGGGGCAGGGCCAGCAGGGGCAGCGGCGAGTCGCACACCGAGAGATGGCCCAGGCGCTCCGCGTCACCGACGATGTCGTCTCGCGCCTGGCCCGCCATGCCGGCGACCCGCAGCGCCTCGACGTAGATCCTGTATCGCTCGTCTTCCCCGAGCGGCGCCTTCGCCAGCAGCTTCTCGAGCGCCGCGCGCTGCTCGCGGTTCAGGTGCGCGATGCCCGAAGACGCGAGCGTCGAGATACCGCCCCTGCCGCTCCATCCGCTCAGGAAGAGCCTCGGCTGCTGGTTCTCGGCTCTCCCCTCGAACGTACTCTGGACCTGGTCGAGCATCAGCTCGAGATCCGGCCACGCCCCCTGGTGATCGGCGGCGGCAGCAGCCTCCAGCCGCTCGCGGAGCACCCCCCAGAACAGCCCCGGCTTGGCGGTCTTGAGCTCCCGCGAGGCGAACAGCACCGCTTGCCTGGTGTCGACCGGGCTGTGCTTCTCGAATACGTCGCCCGGCACCTCGAACTTGAAATAGCGGCCCATGTCGACGGCGCAGGCGTCGACGATCAGCAGCTGCTGGCGGAAGCCCTGGCACCACTGCGAAGCGAGCGCGATCTTGAGGGCCTCGAAGTTCAGGTTCAGAGGGCTCCGCTGGCTCGCGTCGGCGTAGAACAGCCGCTGCTGCCGGTCGATGTCGATCACGCCGTGACCGCTCCAAAAGACGATCAGCAGCTCCCCCGACGCGTCGCGCAGCCGTTCCAGCGACCGACCGACCTCCTGCCGGGTCGGCCCGGTGTGGCCCTGCGCGCCCGCCGCCGCCGAGATCAAAACTTCCATGCGCGCTTCGTCCAGGCCGCGCTCGGTCTTCAGGAAGTCGACGAAGTCCAGCGCCGCCTCCGCCGGGCCCTCGGTGTTCCAGGTCGCGTTGCTGTACTCGCCGACGCCCACCACGAGCGCCCAGGTCTTGGCCGGATCCGCGGTGATCGAGCTCAAGGGATCTCTCGCCCGACGGCCACCCACACGTCGTCGTTCTCCCAATAGGCGCTGTGGCTCACCGGGAACGGCTGGCCGTTGTCGACCTCGACGTCCTCCACCCGGCCGGCGAAGACGCGCGCGCCGACGTAGCTCAGGAAGTCCCGCTGATCGAAGATGTTGAGCCAGCGCGGGAAGTGGGCGGGCAGATCTTTTCCCCTCTCCAGGCTTCTCAAGGCGCCGATCTCGTGGAACAGCGGCGCCTGCGAGCCGACCGTGACGAGAGCGTGCACCGGTAGCTTCTCCTTTACCAGCAGATCGACGCTGGCGATCCCGCCGAGGCTGTGGGCCAGGACCACGACCGGCTGCGCCGCCTGCCGAACGGCGGTTCGGATCCGATCCTGAATCGCCTCGCCGCGGCCCTGGTAGAGCAGGATGTCGCCGGCGATCGGACTCGCGTCGCTCGACAGCTCGGCTCGGCTGCCCTGCACCAGCCGGGTGCCGAGACTCAGGAAGCTCTTCTTGGCGAAATCCGAGAAGGCGAGCTCGCGGCCGCCGAGCTCCTCGATCAGCCGCCGCACCAGCTCGTCGCGCAGGCTCGCGGCGACCCACGGCGCGGCGGGGTCCCGCTCTCTCCGGATCTGGATCGAGCGCGCGACCCACGCCCGCGAGATGGCGGCCCGATACTCTTCGAGGGCCTCGGTGGCCGACTCCAGGGCCTCGACGAAGACCGGCGATTCGACGACCTCTTTTCGGGCCGCCGGAAACGCCGCCTGAAGGCCCGCCTTCTCGAGCCCGACTTCGACCGCGGCCGAGGGCCGGTAGCCGGTGGCCTTCGCGGCCATCTCCTCGCCCGGCGGCAGCTGCCCGAGCACCGCTTCGACTCGGCCCTCCCGCAGCTTCAGGATCCGCAGCTCGTAGAGCGGGTCCTCGTACAGCACTCCCCAGAGGCTGACCGCGTACTCCTGGTCGGGGTCGGCGGCCCTCGCGGGGGCTCCCGGCACTGAAAGCGCCGCGCGGGTAGCGCCGAGATCACCCCAGTAGCACGGCTCGATCGCGAGCCCGGCGCGGCCGCTCAAGGCCTCGCGAACCTGCACGAAGGAGGCGTCGTAGGACGGCCTCCGGACGCCGGTACCGTGGACGAAGACAACGGTAGTCATGGCCTCTGCTCCGGGCTGGGCCCGCTCCCCTGGAAACCAAAAAAGACTCTCTCAGCCTAACATGAGCCGCTCCGCGTCCCAGCCCGCCAGGACCTGAAGCGCAGCGCCCCCCACCCGGGAAGCGACCCCTGCCGCCTTCAGAAGGAGCGCAAGCCGGTCCAGGCCGGGGGGTCCCGGCGAGCGGACCCGCGACGGGACGTTCTCCTGGGTCGACGAGCTCGTCCTGCGCCTAGGCGCCGATCGCCTTCCGGACCCTCTCCTCGATCACCCCCGGCTCGACCTCCTCGAGATCGTAGGAGACCTCGGCGATCGGCTTGTCGATGTCGAGCACCCGGCTGAGATCGATCGGCGTCCCCTCGACCACCACGTCGGCCGGGGTCGCCCGGATGGTCTCCTCGAGCTCGCGGATCTGCTCGGCCCCGTAGCCCATCGCCGGCAGGATCTGGCGCGCGTTCGGGTAGGCGGCGTAGGTCTCCTTGATCGAGCCGACGGCGTAGGGGGTCGGATCGACGATCTCGGCGGCGCCGGATTCCCGGGCCGCGACCCAGCCGGCGCCGTAGGTCATGCCGCCGTGGGTCAGGGTCGGCCCGTCTTCGATCACCAGCGCTCGCTTGCCGGCGATCAGCTCGGGCCGATCGACGGTCACCCGCGAGCGGCACTGGATCACGCGGGCGCGCGGGTTGTGCTTGCGGCAGTTGGCGAGCACCTTCTCGACGTCGGCCGGATCGGCGGTCTGGACCTTGTTGACGATCAACAGGTCGGCCATGAGGAAGTTGGTCTCGCCCGGGTAGTAGGCGAGCTCGTGCCCCGGCCGGTGCGGATCGACCAGGGTGATGTGCAGGTCGGGCTGGTAGAACGGCGTGTCGTTGTTGCCGCCGTCCCAGAGCACGACCTCGGCCTCCTTCTCGGCCTCGCGCAGGATGCGCTCGTAGTCGATGCCGGCGAAGACGACGAAGCCGCGATCGATCATCGGCTCGTACTCTTCGCGCTCCTCGATGGTGGTCTCGTGCAGGTCGAGATCGTCGTGGGTCGCGAAGCGCTGGCACGCCTGCTTGGAGAGGTCGCCGTAAGGCATCGGATGGCGCACCGAGACGACCTTCTTGCCGAGCTTCTTCAGGATCCCCGCCACGTAGCGGCTGGTCTGCGATTTGCCGACGCCGGTGCGCACCGCGGTCACGGCGATCACCGGCCGGGTCGACTCGATCATGGTGCGCCGCACCGAGCAGACGCCGAAGTGCGCGCCCCAGCCGACGACCTTGCTGGCCTGGTGCATGACGTACTCGTGCGAGACGTCCGAGTACGAGAACCAGACCTCGTCGATGCGCTCGCCGGTGACGATCGACTCGAGCTCGTCCTCGGAGCGGATCGGGATGCCGCCGGGGTAGAGCCCCCCGGCCAGCTCGGCCGGATAGGTGCGGCCCTCGATGTCGGGGATCTGCGCCGCCGTGAACGCCACCACCTCGTAGGCCTGGTTGTCGCGAAACAGGGTGTTGAAGTTGTGGAAGTCGCGCCCCGCGGCGCCCATGATCACGACTCTCGTTCGGGCCATCCGGTCTCCTCTCGCTTCTCGATCGACTCCTGCCCTCACAGGGCGGCCAGAACATATCAAGCGGGCGCGCGGCAGTAGAATGATCGGGTCTCCGCCGACGCGCGGCGGGCGAGCGCCGCCGCATCTCCAGGATTCACGGCATGATCGCGTCTCCGCTAGGCAATCTCACCTTCCGGCTCGCCCGGCGCCTCTGGCAGGCCGATCCGGCGACCCTGCCGCCCTGGAAGGCGGCCGGCCTGCGCGCGCTGCGCATCACCTACGCCGTCGGCCGCGACCTGCTGGGCGGCGATCTCAATCTGCACGCGATGAGCCTGGTCTACACCACGCTCCTGTCGTTGATTCCGCTGCTGGCGGTGAGCTTCACCTTCTTCCGCGCCTTCAGCCTCGACAGCGGCTTCGAGGCGCTCCTGATCGGCTATCTCAAGCCGCTCGGCCCCAAGGGCGAGGAGCTGGCGCGGCAGGTGGTCGGCGCCGTCGAGGGGTTCGACTACAAGCTGCTCGGCTCGCTCGGCGTGTTGCTGCTGTTCTACACCGTCTTCACGCTGATCCAGAAGATCGAGACCGCCTTCAACTTCACCTGGCACGTGCGTCACCCGCGCAGGCTCTCGCAGCACTTCGGCTACCTGGGCGTCATCCTGCTCGGGCCGCTGCTGATCTTCATCGTCTTCGGCTTCACCACCGCGGTGATGGGAACGCGGGTGGTCACCAGCCTGCGCGAGATCGAGCCGGTC
>JBFGLX010000140.1:0-8394 GCA_041575955.1 Thermoanaerobaculia bacterium | reverse complement strand
GCCGAGCGGGCGCCGACGGCGGGCGGCATCCTGCACCTGGGCGCGACCAGCGCTTTCGTCACCGACAACACCGACGTCCTGCTGATCCGCGAGGCGCTCCGCCTGGTCGAGCTCCGCCTGGTCACCGTGATCACCGAGCTGTCGGCCTTCGCCGAGAGGCACGCCGCCCTGCCGACCCTGGCCTACACCCATCTCCAGCCGGCGCAGCTGACCACCGTCGGCAAGCGCGCCTGCCTCTGGCTGCAGGACTTCCTCGACGACCTCGAGGAGGTCCGCCACCGCCTGCGCAGGCTGCGCTGCCGCGGCGCCAAGGGCACGACCGGCACCCAGGCGAGCTATCTCCAGCTCTTCGACGGCGACCACGCCAAGGTGATCGAGCTCGACCGCCTGGTGAGCGAGAAGCTCGGCTTCACCGAGCGCTATCCGATCACCGGCCAGACCTATCCCCGCAAGCAGGACTCGCAGGTTCTCGCCGCCCTCGCCGGTACCGCCGAATCGGCCCACAAGTTCGGCACCGACCTCAGGCTGCTGCAGGGCTTCGGCGAGCTGGCCGAGGGGTTCGGCACGAAGCAGGTGGGCTCGTCGGCGATGCCCTACAAGCGCAACCCGATCCGCTCCGAGCGGATGTGCGCCCTCGCCCGCCGGCTGCTCACCGACAGCCTCAACGGTCCGCTGACCGCTTCGACCCAGTGGCTCGAGCGCAGCCTCGACGACTCGGCCAACCGGCGTCTGGTGCTGCCCGACGCGTTCCTGACCGCCGACGCGGTGCTGACCGTGGCCGCGCACCTGGCGAGCGGCCTGACGGTCCGCGACGAGGCGATCGCCGCCCGGGTCCGGCGCGAGCTGCCGTTCATGGTGGTCGAGAACGTGATGATGGAGGCGGCGGCGAGCGGCGGCGACCGCCAGGAGCTCCACGAGCGGCTGCGCGGCATGAGCCTGGAGGCGCACGGCGCCGTCTCGCGCGGCGAGGAGAATCCGCTCTTCGAGCGCCTCGCCGCCGATCCGGACTTCCCGCTCGGCGCCGACGAGCTGCGCGCCATCGAGCCGGCGAGCCTGACCGGGCGCGCCGCCCGTCAGGTCGCCGAGTTCCTCGCCGAGCACGTTCGTCCGGCGGTCGCCGGCAGCCGCACGTTCGCAGTCGAAGAACCGCGGGTGTGAGACGCGCACTGGCCATCCTCGTCGCCGTCGGCCTGATCGCGGCCTGCAGCGGCAACCGCAAGCCGCGGACCGCCGGGGTCGGCTACGAGGAGAAGGGCATCGCCTCCTGGTACGGGCCCGGGTTCCACGGCAAGCGCACCGCCAACGGCGAGGTCTACGACATGGACGCGATGACCGCGGCCCACAAGACGCTGCCGTTCGACCTCGTCGTCGAGGTGCGGAACCTGGACAACGGCCGCTCGATCCGGGTGCGGATCAACGACCGAGGGCCGTTCGTGCGCGGCCGCATCATCGACCTCTCCCGCGAAGGCGCCAAGCAGATCGGCATGCTCGGACCGGGCACCGCGCGGGTCAGGATCCGGGTGGTCGAGCGGGCCCGGCCGGCCGAGCGCACCGGCAGCTTCTGGGTCCAGGTCGGCGCCTTTCGCGATTCGGCCAACGCCCGCGCCCTGGAAGCCCGGCTGCGGCGCCACTTTCCGGGCGTGCGCATCCGCAGCGACGAGGTCTGGTACCGGGTCGGCTTCGGCCCGTTTCAGAAGCGCAGCGAGGCCGACGAGCTGGTCGAGAAGCTCGACCGCCGCGGCCACGACGCCCTGGTCGTGAGCGCCTCGTAAGGCAGCGGCGGCATTGCCGGGCGGGCGGGGAGGGTGAGGGGGGCGATCCGATCGAACGGCGTCCCTCTCCCCGCGCGAGCGAGCGTCGGCTCAGCGCCCTTCGAGCTCGGCCACCCAGGCCTTGATGCCTTCGTCGAGACGGCGCCGGTCGGCGTGGCGAGCGAGGGCGCCTTCGACCAGGCGGCCGACGAGCTCGGCCAGGGGCACGCCCGAGGCTTCCCAGAGCTTCGGATACATCGAGATCGAGGTGAAGCCCGGCAGGGTGTTGATCTCGTTGACGTAGAGGCCGCTGCCGCCGTCTGCGCCCGATGCGCCGAGCAGGAAATCGACCCGCGCCATGCCGAAGCCGCCGAGCGCGTCGAACGCGCGCACCGAGAGCTCGCGGATCTCGGCCTCGGTGGCCGGCTCGAGCTCGGCGGGAACCAGGAGGCCGGCGGCGTCGTCGATGTACTTGTCGGCGTAGTCGTAGAAGTCGGCGCCGGGGACGATCTCGCCGACCGCCGACGCTTCGAGCCGCGGGTAGCCGAGCACCGAGCACTCGAGCTCGCGGCCGTCGACCTCGGTCTCGACCAGGACGGCGTCGTCGAAGCGCAGCGCGAAGCTCACCGCGTCGGGAAGATCGCCGCTCGCCGACACCCGGCGGATGCCGACGCTCGAGCCGCCGACGCTCGGCTTGACGAACAGCGGCGGCGCCAGGCTCGCCAGCCGCTCCCGGATCTCGGCGCCGGCGCTCTCGAGCTCGCCGCGGCGGACCGAGACCGACGGCACGACCGGCACCCCGGCCATCTCCAGCACCCGCTTGCAGAGAATCTTGTCCATGGCCACCGCGCTCGCGGTCACCCCGGCGCCGACGTAGGGCAGGTCGAGGATCTCGAACAGACCCTGCAGCGTGCCGTCCTCGCCCCAGGTGCCGTGGACGATCGGAAAGGCGACGTCGACCTGCGCCTCGACGAAGGTCCGCAGCGTGGGCGCGATCCGCTCGCCGACCGGCTGGAGCACGTCCACCCGTCCGGCCAGCGCCGGCCGCGCCGCCCCCGGATCGAGCCAGCACCCGTCGAGCGCGATGCCGAAGGGCACCACCTCGTGCCCGGCCGCTTCGAGACCCGCCGCGACGGTGCGCGCCGAGGTGATCGACACCTTGTGCTCGACGCTGCGGCCACCGAAGATGAGCGCTACGCGGGACACTGGCCTGACCTCCTCACCGGCGTCAGCCCGCGTCCACCAGGCGCACCCGTTCGACTTCGGGCAGCGCTCCGAGCGCCTCGAGCACCTCCGGGGCGGGCTCCTGATCGAGCCGGATCACCGCCATCGCCTCGCGGTGCGAGTTGCCGCGCGCCAGGTGGATGTTGGCGATGTTGGTGCCGGCGTCGCCGAGAATGGTGCCGATCTTGCCGACCACCCCGGGGACGTCGCGATTCTGCAGCACCAGGAGCCGACCTTCGGGGCGAAATTCCAGCCGGTAGCCGTCGAAACGGACGACCCGCGGGTCGTCCTGGCCGAAGACCGTGCCGGCGAGCTCGCTCGCGCCATCCTCGCCGCTCACCCGCACGCCGATCAGATGCGGATACTCCCCGGCGTGCTGATGGGCGGCGCGCACGACCTCGATGCCGCGGGTGTCGGCCACCCGCTCGGCGTTGACGTAGTTGACGCCCTCGCCCAGAAACGGCGTCAGCGCGCCCTTGACGGCCGCGATGGCGACCGAGGCGTGGAGCGCCTCGTCGACGCCCCAGAGATCGACCTGCAGGGTGTGGAAGCTGCCCCCCTGAAGCGCGCTCGACAGCAGCCCGAGGCGTTCGGCCAGGGCCAGGTAGGGCTCGCCCCGGGTGCCGGTCGAGCTGAACGGCAGGTTGACCGCGCTCACCGCCAGCGAGCCCTCGAGGGCCGCCAGGACCATCTTGGCGGTCTGGGTGCCGACCCGCTCCTGCGCCTCGCGCGTCTGCGCCCCGATGTGCGGCGTGCTCACCACTCTCGGATGCCGGATCAGCTCGAAGCTCTGCGGCGGCTCCTGAGCGAAGACGTCGAGCGCCCCGCCGGCCAGCCGCCCGGCCTCGAGCGCCGCGAGCAGGGCGGCCTCGTCCACGACCCCGCCCCGGGCGCAGTTGACGACCATCGCGCCGGGCTTGAGGGCGGCGATCCGCTCGGCCGACAGGATGTTGCGGGTGTGCTCGGTGAGCGGGATGTGAAGGGTGACGAAGTCCGCCCGCGGCAGCATCTCGTCGAGATCGAGGAGCTCGATCTCCAGCCGCTTGGCGACCCCCTTGTCGAGGTACGGATCGAAGGCCAGGACCTTCATCTCGAAGGCCCGGGCACGGGCGGCGACCGACTGGCCGATGCGGCCGAGCCCGATGACTCCCAGGGTCTTGTCCTGGAGCTCGGTACCCAGGAACCGCTTGCGCTGCCACTCCCCGGCCTTGAGCGAGCGGTCGGCGGCCGGCACGTTCCGGGCCAGCGCCAGCATCAGGGCGAAGGTGTGCTCGGTGGCCGAGATGAGGTTCGCCGTCGGCGCGTTCACCACCAGGATGCCGAGCTCGGTGGCGGTCGCGACGTCGACGTTGTCGACCCCGATGCCGGCGCGCCCGACGACCTTGAGCTGGCGGCCGGCGCGCAGCAGCGTCGCGTCGACCTTGGTGCCGCTGCGCACGACCAGGGCGTCGAACCGTGGCAGGAGCTCGACGATGCGCGGCTTCTCCTCCGCGGTCAGCTCGTGCACGTCGGCGCCCGACTCGCGCAGCATGCGCAGGCCCTCGGGATGGATGGGGTCGGCGATCAGGATTCTGTGCATTCGGGTTCCATCTCCAGCGCGACCGTCGGCGCGGACATCGCGGCCAGGATCGTCTCGATTTCTTCGAACAGCGCCTCGAGATCCGCGGGCCGGATCTCGCCCATGTGGCCGATGCGGAAAGTCGTCGGCTTCCACTGCCCGTAGCCCGAGCCGACGACGTAGCCGCGCTCGGCCAGCGTCCGGACCAGCGCTCCCGGCTCGACCCCCGCGGGCGGCCGCAGGCAGGTCAGGGTCCACGAGCGCGCGCGCTCGTTCGCGGCGAGCTCGAAGCCCGCGCCGGCGGCCCAGGCGGCGGTGCGCTCGCTCATCCGGCGATGGCGCTGCCACCGCTCCTCCAGCCCCTCGGCCAGGATCACGTCGAGCTGCCGATCGAGCGCGTGCACCTGCGGGATCGCGGGCGTGGTGATGGTGCCGCCCGCCCGGTGCTTGTCGCGGTAGCGGAGCAGATCGGTGTAGAAGCCGCGGTGCGGAAGCTCGGCCGCGCGCTCGGCGTAGCGCTCCGAGATCGTGAACAGGGTGAGCCCGGGGGGCAGCGCCAGGGCCTTCTGGACGCCGACCAGCAGCAGGTCGAGCCCCCACTCGTCGGTCTCGATCGGCGCCCCGCCCAGCGACGACACCGCGTCCACCAGCAGCAGCGCGTCGCTCTCCTCGCGCACCGCCCGGGCGATCTCCCGGAGCGGGTTCATCACCCCGGTCGAGGTCTCGTTGTGGACCAGGGTCACGGCGTCGTAGCGCTTGCGGCGCAGGGCGGCGCGAACCAGATCGGGATCGACCGGCTCGCCCCACGGCACCGCCAGGCGGTCGGGGCTCCTGCCGAGCGATCGGTTGATCGCCTCCCAGCGCTCCGAGAACGCCCCGCAGGTGAGGTGCAGGACCGATCGCCCCGGCGCCGAGACGAGCGCGCTCTCCATCACCAGGGTGGCGCTCGAAGTCGCCATCAGGACGTCCTGAGAGGTCCGGAAGAGCCGCTGCAGGCGCGGCCCGAGCGAGGCGTAGAGCCTCTTGAAGCCGAGCGACCGGTGGCCGCTGATCGGCGTCGTCAGCCGCTCGAGGATCTCGGGCTCGACGTGGACGGGACCCGGCAGGAAGAAGCGTCGGGGCTCGGCGTCGGTCACCTGCCGAGGATATCGCGTCCCGGATCTACCGGTGAGGGGCGATCCTCGCGGTGCCGCCGGTGTGCACCCCCGTTCTCGAGTCGGCTCTGTAGGCGTTCTTCACCCACAGGTCGGCGTACTCGCGGATGTCGGACCTGGCGGGCTGGCGCAGGATGTCGATCCGGACGCCGAGCTTGCGCGGCTGGTAGGCCACCCCGTCAAAGCGGGTAGACCGTCAACTCTCCGACTGCCCGCTCGCCCACGCCGGCCGCGGCTTGCGGAGCTGGGCGACCAGCTGCTCGGTCGAACAGCTCCGCGTGCCGCCAGGGGCAGTCACCGACCACCCCTCCCCCTCCGGCGACAGGAGCGGAGCGTCCGCCGCCAGGCTCGTGGAGTCGGCCCCCCCGGCCACCAGGACCAGCCGGCAGCCTCGGAAGTGCTCCCGCAGGAGGTCGCGCAGGACCGGTCCGCCGCGCATCGGCTTGACCGCGATCGCGAGCCCCGGTCCGACCGCGACCGCGCGCAGGAGGTCGAGCGAGGCCGGCCCCGTGAGCGACGGCGGCAGGGGATCGGAGAGCGCGAGGTCGAGCCAGCCGACGCGACCGCCGTCCCGCCGGATGGCGGCGATCAGCGCCTCGAACCGGGTGGCGTCGCCCTCGACCCGCAGCAGGTGGATGCGCTTCACGCCTGGTCCTCGGGGTAGATCAGGATCTCTCGGCGCTCCTCGCGAAACGTGGCCTCGTCCGCCTCCCAGCTCCCGATCCAGTCGCCGATGTCGCCGTCGCCCTCGAGCGCCCGACGAAAGGCGTCGTCGCCGGTGAGCAGGTCGATCGCCGGGACGTCGCCGACGAACTCGTAGGCTTCCCGTCGCCAGCCGAAGCCCTCCCCCATCGATTCCCGCAGCGCGACGATCAGCTCGATGCCGGTGCGGTAGGCCCGCAGGGCCTCGCGATCGGTGGCCACGATCCGGACCCCCGAGCAGACCTGGGCGGCGTGCTTCTGGAACTGGGGCCTGAAGAAGGTCGGTAGGAAGCGGACGCCGGGCAGGCCGGCCCCGTTCAACCGCTCCGCCAGGCGGACGGCATCGATCCCGGGCGCCCCGACCAGCTCGAAGGGGCTCGCGGTGCCGCGCCCCTCCGAGACCTGGGTCGCCTCGACCAGGCAGCCGCCGGGGTAGATCCAGGCGCTGTCGACCGCTGGCAGGTTCGGCGACGGTGGGATCCACGCCCGGCCGCACTCGCGCCAGGTCATCTCCCGCGACCAGCCTTCGACGCCGATCACCCGCGGCCGCTTTTCCCAGCCCGCGCGCCGCGCCTCGAGCAGCGCCAGCTCGCCGATCGTCAGCCCGTGCCGCACCGGCGTCTCGAAGGCGCCGATGAACGACTCGAAGCCGGGGCGGCGGAGGTTGCCCTCGACCACCACTCCGCCCAGCGGGTTGGGCCGGTCGAGAATCCAGACCTCGCAGCTCGCCGAGAGCGCCGCTCGCGCCGCCCAGACGGCGGTCGCGGCGTAGGTGTAGTAGCGGCTGCCGACGTCCTGGAGATCGACCACCAGGAGATCGAGCTCGGAGAAGACGGCGGGATCCGGGCGTAGCGACGCCTCGCCGTCGCCGTAGAGCGACCGGACCGGCACGCCGGTCCACGGGTCGGTGGCGTCGGCCAGCCCGACCATGTCCTGCTCGAACCCGTGGTAGCCGTGCTCGGGCCCGAACAGCGCCGCCGGATCGGGGGCGCCGGCCCGCCGCAGGGCGAGGTGGATCGGCTCGAGGCGTGCCGAGTCGACCGCGGCCGCATGCGCCAGGAGGGCGTAGCTGCGGCCGGCGAGGCTCTCCGCCTCGTCCAGCAGGACGTCCAGACCGGTGCGGATCATTCGCCCTGTCCGGCGCCGGCCGGCTGCCCTCGGACGCGCTCGAAATCGCCCCGCGTGCCGCCGCTCTTGCGCTCCAGCCGCAGGTCGGTCACCACCGCCTCCCGCTCGACCGCCTTGACCATGTCGTAGAGCGCCAGCGCCGCCGCCGAGCAGGCCACGAGGGCCTCCATCTCGGCGCCGGTGCGCGCGGTGACCACCGTCCGGCTGCGGATCTCGACGCCGCCAGCTACCCGCTCGATCTCGATCTGGACGTCTTCGAGGCTGAGCGGGTGCGCGAGCGGAATCCACTCGGAGGTTCGCTTCGCCGCCTGCACGCCGGCGATCCGGGCCACCGCATAGGCGTCGCCCTTGGGGAGCGCCTCGAGCCGGCCGGCCGTGTCGTCGCTGAGCCGGACCGTGCACGAAGCCTCGGCGGTCCGGCGGCTGATCGGTTTGCCGGACACGTCGACCATCCGCGCCCGGCCGCCGGAATCGAGGTGGCTGAAGGTCTCTTCTCGGCTCATTTTCAAGGGGTTGCGGCCAGGGCGTATGCTAGCATCCCGCCGCTTTGCCCAAGCCCGAGATCGCGGTGGTGATGCCGGTCCTGAACGAGGAATCGACGATCGGCGGCAGCCTCCCCGTGCTGGTCCAAGAGGCCGACCAGGTGATCGTCAGCGATGGCGGCAGCCGCGATCGGACCCGGGAGCTGGCCGCCGGCCACGGCGCCCGGGTGGTCGAGGGTCCGGCCGGCCGCGGCCGGCAGCTCAACCGCGGCGCGGCGGCGGCGAGCGCCGAGGTGCTGCTGTTCGTGCACGCCGACACGACCCTGCGGCCCGGGGCGGTCGAACGGGTCCGCGAAGCGATCCGCGGCGGCGCCGCGGCCGGCGGCTTCTACGTC
>JBFGLX010000139.1:0-8452 GCA_041575955.1 Thermoanaerobaculia bacterium | reverse complement strand
GCAGCAGAGGTCGAGGACCGGCGCCGGATCGTCGAGGCTCAGGGCCGCCGCCGCCCGCCGGCGCCAGACGACGTCGAGCGACGCCGACAGCACCCGGTTGAGCAGGTCGTAGCGTGGCGCCACCGCCCCGAACATGTCGCGGATCGCGCTGCCGCGCTTGTCGAGCTCGACCGCCGTCGTCACGGCCAGAGTCTATGCGCTGGCGGCGCGATTCACACCCCCGGAGAAGCCGTCAAAGGCGCCCCGGGCGGGTTGACATCCGCCAGATCGCTCCGTAAGATCGACTCCCTTTGCTTGGCGAAGGCCAGTGTTCCTTTGCCAAATCAGGAGACAAGTCGACCCATGACGAGCACCTACAGCCCGAAGCCCGCCGACATCGACCGGCGGTGGTACGTCCTGGACGCCGATGGCGTCACCTTCGGGCGCCTCTGCACCCAGGTCGCGCGGCTGCTCACCGGCAAGAACAAGCCGATGTACGCGCCGCACATGGACACCGGCGATTTCGTCATCGTGGTGAACGCCGAGAAGATCGTGCTGACCGGCAACAAAGAGCTCGACAAGGTCTACTATCGTCACAGCACCCAGCCGGGCAGCCTCAAGGCCGAGACCGCGGGCAATCTGCGCCGGCGCCGACCTACCAAGCTGATCGAGAAGGGCGTCTGGGGAATGCTGCCGAAGAACCGCCTCGGACGGCGCCAGCTGCGCAAGCTCAAGGTCTATGCCGGACCCGAGCATCGGCACGCCGCCCAGAAGCCCGAGCCGCTGTCGGTGGCCGAGGAGAGAAGGTCGTGAGCGAGATCGAGACTTACGGTACCGGCCGGCACAAGACGGCTACGGCGCGCGTCTTCCTGCGACCCGGATCGGGAGAGATCGAGGTCAACGGCAGGCCCCTCGACAACTTCTTTCCCAGCCCGGTCCTGCGCATGATCATCCGCCAGCCGCTGGTGCTCACCGAGGTCGAGGACAAATTCGATTTCTTCGTCACCGTCCAGGGCGGTGGCTCTTCCGGCCAGGCAGGAGCCGTTCGGCACGGGATCTCGCGCGCGCTGATCGCCGCGGACGCCGATCTGCGCGAGCGGCTCAAGGCAGGTGGCTTCCTCACCCGTGATCCGCGCAAGAAGGAACGGAAGAAGTACGGTCTCAAGGGCGCCCGGGCCCGGTTCCAGTTCAGCAAGCGCTGATCCGAGGAGGAAAGGTTGGTGCAGGTCACTATGAAGGAGCTGCTAGAAGCGGGAGTGCATTTCGGCCACCAGACGCGTCGGTGGAATCCGAAGATGAAGCCCTACATCTTCGGCAAGCGTAACGGCATCTACATCATCGATCTCCAGAAATCGCTGGCGCTCTTCCACCAGGCCGTCGACCACGTGCGCGACATGGGGCGGGCGGGCCAGCGGATCCTGTTCGTCGGCACCAAGCGCCAGGCGCGCGACGTGATCGCCGAGGAGGCGGAGCGCTGCGGCCAGTTCCACATGACCCACCGCTGGCTCGGCGGCACGCTGACCAACTTCGTGACCATCCGGGCTTCGGTCGAGCGGCTCAAGGACATCGAGCAGCGCCTCGGCCAGGAAGACTCGCCGATGCTCAAGAAGGAGCGCCTGCGGCTCGACCGCGAGCGCGAGAAGATGCACAAGAACCTGCACGGCATCCGCGGCATGGATCGCCTGCCGGACGCCATGTTCGTGGTCGATCCGAAGCGCGAGTACATCGCCGTCGCCGAGGCCAACAAGCTCGACATCCCGGTGATCGGCATCGTCGACACCAACTGCGACCCCGAGCTGATCGATTTCGTGATCCCGGGCAACGACGACGCCATCCGCACGATCCGGCTGTTCGCCTCGCGCATCGCCGACGCCTATCTCGAAGGCGCCGGCGAGGTGGCGAAGGAGCTGATCGAGGCCGCCGAAGCCGCCAAGCCGGCACCGGAAGCGGCCGCGGCCGAGCCGAGCGCCGAGGCGACGGACGCCGCGGAAGCCGGCCAGCCGGAGGCCGAGGCCGCCGCCGCCACCGACAGCGAGGGCGACGCTCCGGCCGACGACGCGCCGGAAGCAGACGACAACGACATCGAAGAGGTCGACGAAGCCGCTTCGGTGAATTGACGCCCGTCTCGACCCGAGGCCGTGCGAAGAGGTCAGTCGAACCGCCGTCCGCCGGTGGAGCTGGCCTTTTTTCTTGGCCGCCGGAGCCGGGCTGAGGAGCAAGCGAAATGCAGATAACAGCACAGATGGTCAAAGAGCTTCGGGCGACGACCGGAGCGCCGATGATGGATTGCAAGCAGGCCCTGGCCGAGGTCGAGGGCGACCAGGAGAAGGCGATCGAGATCCTGCGCAAGAAGGGTCTGTCCGCGGCCGCCAAGAAGGCCGGCCGGGCCACCGCCGAGGGGCTGGTCACCTCCTACATTCACGCCGGCGGCCGGATCGGGGTGCTGCTCGAAGTCAACTGCGAGACCGACTTCGTGGCGCGCACCGACGACTTCCAGGAGCTGGTCAAGGACATCGCGATGCACATCGCCGCCGCCGATCCGCGCTACGTCAGGCGCGAAGAGGTGACCGCGGAGATGCTCGAGAGCGAGCGCCGGATCTACCGCGAGCAGGCGATCGAGTCGGGCAAGCCGGAGGCGGTGATCGACAGAATCGTCGACGGCAAGATGGAGAAGTTCTACAGCGAGGCCGTGCTGCTCGAGCAGCCGTTCGTCAAGGATCCGGACCAGACCGTGGCCGATCTGATCGCGAGCAAGGTTGGTAAACTGGGCGAGAACATCCAGGTCGGCCGCTTCGCCCGCTTCAAGCTGGGCGAAGGGCCGGCTGCGGCCGCCGCGAAGAACGGCGGCGGCGACTGACGCGCGCGAGGTCCGAGCCTGAGCCCGAGCCGCCCATGAGCGACACCCCCGTCTTTCGCCGGATCCTGCTGAAGCTCTCCGGCGAAGCCCTCATGGGCTCGCAGTCCTTCGGCCTCGACGAAGAGGTGGTCTTCCGGGTGGCCGAGGAGGTCCGGGCCGTCCACGAGCTCGGGGTCGAGCTGGCGATCGTCATCGGCGGCGGCAACATCATCCGCGGCGTCTCGGCGAGCGCCCGCGGCATCGATCGGGTCACCGGCGATCACATGGGCATGCTGGCCACGGTGATCAACGCGCTGGCGCTGCAGGACGCGCTCGAAAAGGTCGGCGTCACCACCCGGGTGCAGACCGCGATCGAGATTCGAGACGTCGCCGAGCCCTTCATCCGCCGCCGCGCGATCCGCCATCTCGAAAAGGGGCGCGCGGTGATCTTCGCCGCCGGCACCGGCAACCCGTTCTTCACCACCGACAGCGCGGCGGCGCTGCGCGCCAACGAGCTCCACGCCGAAGCGCTGCTCAAGGCGACCAGCGTCGACGGCGTCTACTCGGCCGACCCGAAGAAGGACCGGTCGGCGACGCTCTTGCCGACGGTCACCTACCGCCAGGTGCTCGAGCGTGATCTGAACGTGATGGACGCGGCGGCGATCTCGCTCTGCCGGGAGAACGGTATTCCCATCATCGTCTTCAAGCTGATGGCAGCGAACAACATTCGCCGCGTGGTCTGCGGTGAGGCGGTGGGCTCCTGGGTGAGCGCCGCCAACCGGAAGCGCCCCGCGCCGAGCGGCGGTTAGCCCGACCAGGCCAGGCTAGGTTTGCAACAGGAGGGGATTCGGAAATGCAGGAGCTCTTTCTCGACGTCGAAAAAAGGATGAAGGCGGCCCTGGATCACTTCCATGAAGAGATGAAGCATTTGCGCACCGGCCGGGCGTCGCTCACCCTGCTCGAAGGCGTCACGGTCGACTACTACGGCGCGCCGACGCCGATCAACCAGGTCGCCAACCTGTCGGTTCCCGACGCCACCCTGATCGTCGCCCAGCCGTTCGACCCGTCGACCATCGCCGAGGTGGAGAAGGCGATCATGGGCTCCAACCTCGGCCTCAACCCGTCGAACGACGGCAAGGTCATCCGCATCCCGGTGCCGCAGCTCACCGAGGAGGGCCGGCGGGAGATCGTCAAGCGCGCCCACGACCTGGCCGAGGCGGCCCGCAACGGCGTCCGCCAGGCGCGGCGCGAGGGCAACGACGAGCTCAAGCGGATGCAGAAGGAGAAGGAGATCGGCGAGGACGACGAGCATCGCGGCCACGCCGAGACCCAGAAGCTCCACGACCACTACATCGGCCAGATCAACAAGTCGCTCGAGAACAAAGAAAAAGACATCATGACGGTGTAGGGGCGGCATGCCCCCGCCTTTCAGCGCCCTCGTGCCCGCCGCCGGCCGCGGCCTGAGGTTCGGCGAGGACTCGCCGAAGCAGTGGGTGACGGTCGCGGGGCGGCCGCTGCTGGCGTGGACGCTGGAAACCCTGCTCGCCTGCGGGGCCACCGAAGTGGTGGTCGCCCTCCCGCTCGAGGGTCTCGACGGCGCCTGCCGGAGCCTCTCCGGCGACCCGAGGGTCCGGTGCGTCGCCGGTGGCGAGAGCCGGCAGGGCTCGGTTCGGCAATGCCTCGAGCGCACCGCCGGTTCCGGCGACGCGCTGGTCCTGGTGCACGACGGCGTCCGCCCGGCGGTGTCGGCGGCCGACGTGCGCGCGACCCTCGCCGCCGCCGCCGAGAGCGGCGCCGCCATCCTCGGCCGCTCCGTCCACGACACGTTGAAGGAGGTCGCCGCGGGCTCGGTGGTCCGGACCGTCGATCGCAGCTCGCTCTTCCGCGCCGAGACGCCCCAGGTGTTTCGCCGAGACCTGCTGGTGCGCGCGTTCGAGGCCGCGGAGCGCGACGGCTTCGAAGGCGCCGACGAGGCCTCCCTGGTCGAGCGCCTGGGGGAGATCGCGATCGTGGCGGTCGAGGCGACCGCCGCCAATCCGAAGCTGACGCGTCCCGACGAGCTCGGCTACGTCGAGTCGCTGCTGCGGCCGCGAGCCGGCCTTCCCGCTTCCTAGCTGCTGGGGTGGGGCCGGGCCACGCTCCCGGCGCTACAATCGAGACGATGCACCGCATCGGCCAGGGCTACGACGTCCACCCGCTCGTCGCCGGTCGGCCGCTCATCCTGGGCGGCGAGCGCATCCCGTACGAGCGCGGTCTGGCGGGCCACAGCGACGCCGACGTCGTCCTGCACGCCTTGAGCGACGCGCTCCTCGGCGCGGCCAGCCTGGGCGACATCGGCGAGCACTTCCCGCCCGACGACCCGCGCTGGCGCGACGCCGACAGCACCGATCTCCTGGTCCGGATCCACAACCTGATCACCGTCGCCGGCTACCGGGTGGTCAACTGCGATCTGACGGTGATCGCCCAGGAGCCGTCGCTCAAGCCCTACAAGGACTCGATCCGGAAACGGATCGCGGAGCTGCTCGGAATCGAGCCGGGCGACGTGGCGATCAAGGCCACCACCCACGAGGGCCTCGGAGCGCTCGGCCGCGGCGAGGGGATCGCCGCGCTGGCGGTGGTGCTGCTGCGCACCATTCCGGACTGAGCCCGAGTCCCCGCCCGACCTGCCGCCGGCCGCTGCTATTGTTCCGGCCGTGCGCATCCACGGCTTCCACCCCGTCCGCGAGGTCCTGCGCCACCGCCCGCACGAGGTCGAGCGGGTGTGGATCGGCGCCGGCCGCAAGGGCGGCCGGCGGCGCGAGATCGAGGCGCTCTGCGAGCGCCATGGCGTCTCCTGCTCGGCGGTGGGGGAGGGCGCTCTCGACGAGCTCGTCCAGGGCGTCCACAACGGCTTCGTCGCCGAGGTGCGGGAGCTCGCCGCCGGCGCTCGCGAGCGCGCCGATCCGGAGCTCGTGGTGCTGGTCGAGGACGTCCAGGATCCGCGCAACCTGGGCGCCATCCTGCGCGTCTGCGAGGGCGCCGGCGTCGGGCGGGTGCTGATCCGGGACCGCAGCTCGGCGCCGCTCACGGCGACCGTCGCCAAGACCTCGGCCGGCGCCAGCGAGTGGCTCGACACCGAGCGCATCACCAACACGGCCGCGACCCTGCGCGCGCTCAAGAAGGAGGGCTTCTGGGTCTACGGCGCCGACGCCGCGGGCGATCCGCCGTGGGAGATCGAGCTCACCGGCAAGGTCGTCCTCTGCCTGGGCGGCGAAGAGAAAGGCTTGCGCCGGCTGACCCGGGAGTCGTGCGACCGGCTGGTCGGGCTGCCGATGCGCGGCCGGGTCGAATCGCTCAACGTCGCCACCGCGGCCGCGGCGCTGCTGTTCGAGGCCGTGCGGCAGCGGCTGGCGCCGGCCGGGTCGTAGCCGTGGCCGGCGGACCATCGACCGCCACCTGACCGCCGCCGGGATCGAGTCGGGAGCGGGGCGGATCGTCGAGTGGCGGTCGAAAAGCGAGTAGGATCCGCGCGCAGCGCCCAGGCACGGCAGGGGACGCCGTGAGCCGATGATCGGCCAGACACTCTCGCACTACGAGATCCTCGAAAAGCTCGGTGAAGGCGGCATGGGCGTCGTCTACCGGGGCGTCGACCTGCGCCTGGGCCGCCAGGTCGCGATCAAGGTCCTGCCGGCCACCGAGCTCGGCGACCGGGAGCGCCGCGAGCGGCTGGCCCAGGAGGCGCGGGCGGCGTCGGCGCTCAATCACCCGAACATCGTCACGATCTACGACATCGATCGGGCCGAGGCCGGCTCGCAGGCGCTCGACTTCGTCGCCATGGAATACGTGGACGGAGAGCCGCTCTCGAGCCGCATCCCCGAGGGCGGACTGCCGCTCGCCGAGGCCCTGGGCTACGCGGTCGAGATCGCCGGGGCCCTGGCGGCGGCCCACCGGGCCGGCATCCTGCACCGGGACCTCAAGCCGGCCAATCTGATGGTCAACCGCGACGGCCACGTCAAGGTGCTCGATTTCGGGCTCGCCAAGCTGATCGGGGCGGGCGCCGCCGGCGCGGACGCGCCGACCCTCTTGAGCCCGGTCGTGACCCGCCGCGGCGACGTCCTCGGCACCCCCGCCTACATGTCGCCCGAGCAGGCGGCCGGCGAGGCCGTGGACGCCCGCAGCGACGTCTTCTCGATCGGCATCGTGCTCTTCGAGATGCTGGCCGGCCGCCGGCCCTTCGACGGCAGCCCCTCGCGCGCGTTGAGCCTCGAGCCCGCCCCGGCGCTGCGAACCGCCCGCGCCGACGCCCCCGGCGCCCTGGAGCGGATCGTCGCCCGCTGCCTCGCCGCCGATCCCGCCGACCGCTACCCCTCGGCGGTCGAGCTCCTCGGAGAGCTGGCCGCCTACCGGCAGACCCTCGCCCAACCGGGCCTGCGGGCGCTCTTCCGGCGCCGCGAAGCGCGGCTCGGCGCGGCCGCCGCGGTGGTCGTGCTGGCGGCGCTTGCGGCCTGGCTCTGGAACGAAAGCTCGGGCCGGCGCTGGGCGCGGCAAGTCGCCCTGCCCGAGATCGGCCGCCTGGTGGAGGAGGGCGACCTGGCGGCGGCCTACCGGCTGGCGCGGGAGGCGCGGCGGCGCATTGAGGACGATCCGCAGCTCGAGCGGCTCTGGAACCAGTTCGTGCTGCCGACCTCGATTCTGAGCGAGCCGCCCGGCGCCGAGGTTCTCTTCAAGGGCTACCTCGAGGTCGACGAGCCGTGGGAGAGCCTCGGCTCGACGCCGCTCGAGGCGCTCGAGCTGCCCGACACGCTCTTGCGGTTCCGGGTCGAGAAGGCCGGCTTCGATCCCATCGAGGCCGCGCCCCTGGCCGCGATCGACGACCGGCGGGTGCCGCGCCTCGAGTTCTCGCTGATCCCGGCCGGCACCGCCCCGCCCGGCATGGTGCGGGTGCCGGCCGGCGCCTACGGCCTGGGCCAGGCGCCCCCGGTCGAGATCGACCCCTTCTGGATCGACCGCTACGAGGTCACCAACCGCCAGTTCCAGGAGTTCGTCGACGCCGGCGGCTACCGGAGGCCCGAGCACTGGCGCGAGCCGTTCGAAAACAGCGGCGAGACGCTCGCCTTCGAGGAGGCCATGAGCCGGTTCGTGGACGCCACCGGCCGTCCGGGCCCGGCGACCTGGGAGCTCGGGACGTACCTCGAGGGCACCGCCGAGCTGCCGGTCGGCGGCGTGAGCTGGTACGAGGCCGCCGCCTACGCCGCCTGGGCGGGCAAGAGCCTGCCGACGCTTCATCACTGGTTTCTGGCGGCGGCGCCCGACGTCTTCTCCGAGATCCTGCCGCTCAGCAACTTCGGCGGCGACGGTCCCGCCGCGGTCGGCAGCCACCCGGGCCTCGGGCCGAACGGCACCTACGACATGGCGGGCAACGTCAAGGAGTGGAGCGCGAGCCGCTCGGGGGACCAGCGCTACCTCCTGGGCGGCGCCTGGTCCGACCCGACCTATCTCTTCGACGAGCCCGAGGCCGCCTCACCGTTCGCGCGCGAGGAGACCTACGGCTTCCGCTGCGTCCTCTACACCGGTCCGCTCGGCGACGAGCTCACGGCGCCGGTCGAGGTCGTCGCCCGCGACTATCGCCGGGAGACGCCGGTTTCGGACGAGGTCTTC
>JBFGLX010000138.1:0-8488 GCA_041575955.1 Thermoanaerobaculia bacterium | reverse complement strand
CTCCGCTCCCGCTACTACCTGGCCTACCAGTCGACCAACACCGCGCCGGAGGACGCCTTCCGGACGATCGAGGTCGAGATCGCGCGGCCCGGGCTCGAGGCCAAGACGCTGCGCGGGTACTACCCGTAGAGGCCGATGGGCCGGCCACCGGGCGGGCCTCGGCGGGAGTAGGCGGCCAGCGATTCGGGGCGTAGTAGATTAGGGTCGGATCCGATGCCGGAGAGACGGCTCCTCAGAACCCGAATCGCTTTTCTGCTCGTGACCCTCGTGATCTGGGGTCTCACGCTGGGCGCCAAGAAGAAGGATCCGGAGCCGCTGCCCGAGAACCTGTCCGAGCCGCATCGCGTGTGGCTCGAGGAGGTCGAGCCGCTGATCACCGACGAGGAGCGCCAGGCGTTCCTGGCCCTCGACCGGGACTACCAGCGCGACTCCTTCATCCGGCGCTTCTGGGAGGAGCGCGACCCGTTTCCCGAGACTCGCCTCAACGAGTTCGAGGAGAACTGGAAGCTGCGGCTCCAGCTCGCCCGCGACCAGTTCGGCGGTCTCGAGGGCGACCGCGCCCGTACGCTGCTGCTCCTCGGGCCGCCCCAGCGGGTGCAGGACTCGCTCTGCCCGCGGCTCTTCACCTCGGTGTCGATCTGGGAGTATCGCGGCCACCCCGGGGCCGTGGGCGAGTTCTACGTGCTGTTCGTCCGGGGTGGCTCGCGCTCGCCGGACGGCTACCGGATCTGGTCGCGCTTCGAGGGCGTGGCGGCGCTGATGCCGTTCGCCGCCGAGGCGCGCACGCGCGACATCGACCTGCTCGATCGGGTGGCGAGAGAGTGCCCGCGGGGCCGCGAGCTGCGCCAGGCGCTCGAGTATGCGCTCGGCGAGCGCGACATCGCCCGCCTGGCCGAGGAGCACCCCCGGCCCTCCGACGAGTGGGTGCGAAGCTTCCTCGGCCGGCTGACCACCGTGCCGGCCGGCGCCGGCTCGCTCGACGCCGAGCTCGGGCTCTCGTTCCCCGGCCGGCGCCAGAGCCGGACGGTCGTCCAGGCGCTGATCGCGGTGCCGCCCGCGGCCCAGGCCGCCGAGGCCGCGGGCCGTCACTTCCTGGTCGACGGCGAAGTGCTGCGCAGGAACGAGCCGTTCGACTCCTTCCGCTAC
Source organism: Thermoanaerobaculia bacterium (assembly GCA_041575955.1). Taxonomy (GTDB): domain Bacteria; phylum Acidobacteriota; class Thermoanaerobaculia; order Multivoradales; family JAHEKO01; genus JAHEKO01. The sequence continues at coordinate 7,342 of JBFGLX010000138.1, read as the reverse complement.
CGGTTCGACTTCCCCGACGCCATCGGCACCCTGCCGCTGGTGCTCCAGCGCTTCTTGAGGCCCGGCGAGTACACCTTGATCTTGCGCGCGCAGGAGCTCTCCACCGACCGCTACTTCCGCGTCGAGCGGCGGCTGGTGGTGCCGGTCCTCGACGCCGATCCCGCCGCCGGGCCGGGGCCGGCGGACCGCGTCGCGGCGGCCGCGCCCCCGGGGCCCGACCCGTTCGCCGAGGCGAACGAGCCGGCACCGCCGCGCGAGCACCGGCTGAGGATCTTGCCGCCGTCGCGGGATCTGCTGCTCGGCCGCACCCGGATCGAGGCGATCGCCTCGGGCGCGGCGGTGCGGAAGGTCACCTTCCATCTCAACGGCAAACCGGTCCTGAGCAAGCTCGCGCCGCCGTTCAGCGTCGAGCTCAACCTCGGCGAGTCGCCCCGGCTGCACTCGGTCGAGGCGATCGCCTACGACGCCGAAGGCGTCGAGCTGGCGCGCGACGAGGCGGCGCTCAACAGCGGGCCGCACCGCTTCGGCGTGCGGTTGATCCAGCCGCGGCCGTCGAAGAGCTACCGCCGGAGCCTGCGGATCGAGGCCGAGGTCGACCTGCCCGAAAACGAGAGGCTCGATCGCGTCGAGCTCTTCCTGGGCGAGAAGCGCCTCGCCACCCTCTACCAGCCGCCCTACGTGCAGCCGATCCAGCTCGAAGAGGACCGCGGCATCTCGTACGTCCGCGCTGTGGCCTACCTCGAGGACGGCAACTCGACCGAGGACCTGGTGTTCATCAACAGCCCCGACAACCTCGACGCGGTCCAGGTCGATTTCGTCGAGCTCTACACCAGCGTCACCGATCGCGCCGGCCGGCCGGTCGAGGACCTCGAAAGCGACTCCTTCACCATCTTCGAGGACGGCGCCGAGCAGCAGATCCGCCGATTCGAGCGGGTCAAGGACCTGCCGCTCCACGCCGGCGTGCTGCTCGACACCTCGACCTCGATGGAGCACTCGCTCGACGACGTCGAGCGCGCGGCGCTCAGGTTCTTCCAGCGAATTGTCCAGCCCCGCGACCGGGCGGCGGTGATCGTGTTCAACGACTTCCCCGAGCTCCGGGTGCCGCTGACCAACAGCCTGGAGGTGCTGGCGGGCGGCCTCGTCGATCTCGAGCCCGAGGGCGAGACGTCGCTCTACGACAGCCTGATCTACGGCCTCTACTACTTCGCCGGCATCCGCGGCAAGCGGGCGCTGATCGTGCTCTCGGACGGCGCCGATTCGAACAGCCGCCACAACTTCGACGAGACGCTGGATTTCGCCCGCCGCTCGGGGGTCGCCGTCTACACCATCGGCCTCGATCTCGACCCGCGTGACTCGGCGGCGCGCTACGTGCTGATGCAGGTCGCCCGGGAGACCGGCGGCCAGAGCTTTTTCGTCTCGAGCGCCGGCCAGCTGGAGCGCGTCTACGACCGCATCGAGGAAGAGCTCCGTTCGCAGTACCTGATCGGCTATCAGTCGACCCAGACCGTCGGCGACGGCTTTCGCGAGATCCGGGTCCAGCTGGCCCGGGACGAGCTGCAGGCCAAGACGATTCCCGGGTACTACCCCTAGACAGACCATCCCTCTCGCCGACCTTCGTCCACAATGCCGCGACTCCTCGAAGCTGCCGCGTTTCGCTCCCATCGGGCAGGCTGATGCAGCGGACCCGGCCCCTGCCCCGGCTCGTGCTCGCCTCCGGCTCGCCCAGGCGCATCGAGATCCTGCGCGGCCTCGGCCTCGATCCGGTCGTGCGGCCGGCCGACCTCGACGAGACCGCTCGCGCCGCCGAGGACCCCGAGAGCTACGCCCTCCGGCTGGCCGGCGAGAAGGCGCGCGCTCGGGCCGCCCCCGGCGAGCTGGTCCTGGGCGCCGACACCATCGTCGTGCTCGACTCCGACATGCTCGGCAAGCCCAGCGGCCGCGCCGACGCCCGAGCGATGCTCGGGCGGCTGGCCGGCGAAGTCCACACCGTGGTGACCGGCATCTCGCTCTACGAGCCGGCGACCGATCGGCAGGTTGAGACCGCCGCCACGACGCGAGTGCGGATGAGCGCCATGACCGACGGCGAGATCTCCTGGTACGTCGACACCGGCGAGCCGCTCGACAAGGCGGGCGCCTACGCCGTCCAGGGCCTCGGCGCCCTGTTCGTCCACTCGATCGACGGCAACTACTCGAACGTCGTCGGGCTGCCCCTGCCGCCGCTCTACCGGCTCTTCCGCCAGCTGGGCTACGACCTCCTCGGCTTCCGAGGCGCGTAGAAGGAGCTACCCGCCGACCTTGATCGGCTCGCCGAGCTCGTCGAGGGAGAAGTTGGTCATGATCTGGTGCCCGTTGAAGTCGAGCACCCGAATGTCCTCCTCGCCGGCCAGGTCCTTGGCGACCTTCGAGAAGGTCTCGGCGTAGCGCCGCTGGACCGCCTCCAGGGCGACCTCGTAGGCGATGAACTTGTCGATGCCCTTATAGCTGAGCTTCTCGATCAGCCGTTCGTCGGTCAGGCTCGAGTAGGTGGCCAGCGCCAGGATCGGTCCCGTTCCGGTGAAGATCAGGTAGGCGCGAGGGCTTGCGGCTTCGCTCATACCGGCAACGTATTTCCCGGCGGCCCCGCTGTCAAGGCGGGCGCCGGGGCCTCGCCCCCGCACGGCAGGGCCGGAGTCCGTCACGCGCGCGGCGGTCCGGGTGGCGCCGGCACCAGGAGCCTGTCACGATAGCCGCTCATGACTCTGGCCGAGCGCTTCGCGGTGGTCCTGGTGCGCCCGACCGAGCCGGGCAACGTCGGCGCCAGCGCTCGCGCGATGGCCAACACCGGGCTCTCCAGGCTGGTGCTGGTCGAGCCGGCCGCGCCGATCGACCGCGTGGCGCGGGCGTTCGCGGTCGGCGCCGGCTCGATTCTCGACTCGGCCGTGCGCGCCGGCTCGCTGGCGGAGGCGCTCGGTCCCTACCAGCGGGTCGTCGGCACGACCTCGACCCGCAGCCGGCAGCTCGATCTACCGATCCTCGATCCGCGCAGCTTCGCCGCCCGGACCGGCCGCGAGAGCGAGCCGATCTCGACCGCGCTCGTCTTCGGTCCCGAGCGGTCCGGACTCGACAACGACGAGCTGTCGCGGTGCGGCCTGCTGCTGCAGGTCCCGACGGCGCCGAAGCAGCCGACGCTCAACCTGAGCCAGGCCGTGCTGCTGGTCTGCCACGCGCTCTACCTCGAGTCCCCGGAGGCCGCGGAGGTCCGCTCGGCGGGCGAGCCGCCGGCCTCCACCGCCGAGATCGAGGGCCTCTTCGGCCACCTCCGCGAGGTCCTCGAGCGGGTCGGATTCACCCGCGACGACACCGCGGCGGGGGTTCTGAGGGACCTGCGCCAGCTCGGCGCGCGGGCGGGACTCACCGCCCGCGAGGTCCAGATCCTGCGCGGGATCTGCCGGCGTACCTTGCGCCGGCTGACATGAGATAACATCCCTCATTCATGACCCAGCGAGCCCAGGTCGCCGCGTGCCTAGCCCAGGCACCGATCATCGGAGTGGTCCGCACGCACTCGTACGAGGAGGCGGCCGCGCAGGCGGCGAGCTTCATCGCCGGCGGCCTGCAACTGATCGAGATCACCTTCACCGTGCCGCGCGGCCCCGAGCTGGTGCGCGAGCTGCTGGCCGGGCGCACCACCGGCGCGCCGCCGTGCATCGGCATGGGCACGGTGACCGACGAGGAGCGGGCGCGCACGGCGATCGCGGCCGGGGCCGAGTTCGTGGTCTCGCCCAACGCGCACGCCGGCGTGGCGGCGGTCGCCAACGAGGCCGACGCCTACCTGGTGATCGGCGCCCTGACGCCGACCGAGATCGCCGCCGGCCATCAGCTCGGCGCAGACATCGTCAAGGTCTACCCGCTGCCGCCGGTCGGCGGACCGGCCTACCTGGCCACCGTCCGCCAGCCCCTGGGAGACATCCCGATGCTCGCCGCGGGCGGCTTCGGGCCCGAGGAGATTCCCGACTACCGCGCCGCCGGCGCCCGCGCTTTCGGCATCGGGGCGCCGCTTCTGGGGGCGACCGAGGAGGAGAGCCGAGCGCGCATCCGGCGCGCCCTCACCCTGGCTCGCGGAGAGTCCTCTTGAACTCGACCACGCCCCCGAGCCACGTGATCTTCGACGCCACCCCGGAGATCTTCGCTACCGACACCGCCGGGAGCTTCCGCTACGACCTCCAGGTCGGCGGGCAGCCCCGGTTCCAGACCAGCGCGTTCGACGAGATGCGCTTCGTGATGTCGCTCTGGCACCCGTCCAACCAGCGCGCGATCGATCTCGATCGCGCCTACGTCGAGCTCAGCGGATCGATGGATCCGAAGGAAGACCACTGGATCAAGCTGGCGGAGATCGAGCCGGTGGTGCCGCCCTACAACTCGGGCGGGACCTTCGACGGCTGGATCGTCCTGCCGGTGCTGGCGGCCGACAGCGCCTTCGCCCTCAGCGGCAGCGGCTTCCACCCGCGCGCCCGCCTCCAGATCCGCGCCAGCGCCTACTTCGTCGCCTGATCCGCATGGCTCCCGATGGATAGAGAGCAGGCCATGCTCGCCCGGCTCGCCCGGCCGGCGGAGACCAAGCTGGTGCTGCTGGTGCTGGACGGAGTCGGCGATCTGCGCAGCGCCGGGCAGCCGCGCACCGCCCTCGACGCGGCCGCCCTGCCCAACCTGGACGCCCTGGCCGCGCGCTCGGCGCTCGGCCGCCTGGTTCCGGTCATGCAGGGGGTGACCCCCGGCAGCGGACCGGGGCACCTCGCCCTGTTCGGCTACGACCCGATGACGCCCGAGGCCGATTTCGGCCGCGGGGTGCTCGAGGCGCTCGGCCTGGCGCTGGAGGTCGGGCCGGGCGACGTGGCGGTGCGCGGCAACTTCGCCACTGCCGACGCCGACGGCAACCTGACCGACCGCCGCGCCGGCCGGATCCCGACCGAGGAGGGGCGGCGGGTGTGCGCGAAGCTCCGGGCGGCGCTGGCCGAGCTCGAAGACCCGGGCGTCGAGATCCACCTGGGCGAGGCCTACAGGTTCGTCCTGCTGCTGCGCGGCGAGCGGCTCTCGGCGGCGGTCGCCGACACCGATCCGCAGCGAACCGGCGTGCCGCCGCTGCCGCTGCGGGCGGTCGAGCCGGCGGGCGAAGCGACGATCGAGCGGCTCCGGCCGGCGCTCGAGCGTATGACGGCAGCGATCGCCGACGAGCCCGCCGCCAACCGGCTGCTGCTGCGCGGTTTCTCCAAGCTGCCCGGACTGCCCCAGATGACCGAGCTCTACCGCATGCGCCTCGGCGCGTTCGCCGGCTACCCGCTCTACCGCGGCGTCGCCGCCGCGTGCGGCATGGAAGTGGTCCCGTGCGCGAAGAGATTCCACGACATCGTGCCGGCGGTGGCCGAGCGCTGGCGGGATTTCGACTACTTCTTCATCCACGTCAAGCAGACCGACCAGGCCGGCGAGGACGGCGACCTGGCGGCGAAGGTCGCGGTCCTCGAAGAGGTCGACCGGGCCCTGCCCGAGCTCCTGGCGCTCGGACCCGACGTGCTCGCCGTCACCGGCGACCACTCGACGCCGGCGCCGATGAAGGCGCACAGCTGGCACCCGATTCCGCTGCTGCTCTGGTCGGACCGCTGCTTCGTGGACGGCAGCCGCGAGTTCACCGAGGCCGCCGCCACCGCCGGCCACCTCGGCACCATCCCCTCGCGGGCGCTGCTCGGCCTGATGCTCGCCAACGGCCGGCGGCTGGCCAAGTACGGGGCGTAGGCCGACCACCGCACCCGCGACCTCGCACGGCCGCCGGACGAGGTCGCTGACCTCCCATACGGCGGATGAGCCAAGTCGCCGACCGGGTCCCGGGCGGTGGCTCCTCTCTCCCCACGAGGGCGAGAGAGGGAATCGGGTACCGGGCGGGCGGGGAGGGAGAGAGGGGAGATCCGATGGACCTACCGGAAGCCCCGCCTCAGCTCCTGCCGGAAGGTCTTGAACGTGTCGTCGCCGAACAGGCAGACGACCACCCGCTCGAGCTTGGTGCCGCCCTGCAGATAGCGATGGATCTCGGTCAGCGTGATCCGCGCGCAGCGGTCCACGGGAAAGCCGTAGACCCCGGTCGAGATCGCCGGCAAGGCGATCGACTTGAGCCCGTGCCGGTCGGCCAGGGCGAGCGCCGAGCGGACCGCCGACGACAGCTTCCGGTCCTCGTCGCCGTCGCCCATCTTGGGGCCCACCGCGTGGATCACGTGCTTGGCCTTGAGATCGCCGGCGCCGGTGATCACCGCGGTCCCGACCCCGGTGCCGCCGATCCGCTTGCACTCCGCCTGGATCGTGGGACCGCCCTTGTCGCGAATCGCCCCCGCCACGCCGGCGCCGAGCTCCAGGCGCTCGTTGGCGGCGTTGACGATCGCTTCCACCTCGAGCTCGGTGATGTCGCCTTCGATCAACTCGAGCACGGTCCCGTTCATGGGGATTCGCACGTGGTTCTTCTTTGCCATTCGCGATCAATCATATCAATCTGCACACCGTTTTTCAGGGTAGACTCCCCCGCACCATGCTGGACGATTTTCGGCGCGAGCTCGCGCGACGGTTCGAGCAGCGCGTGCGGCAGCTCTACGCTGTCGAGCAGACCGCGATCGTCGAGGTGCCGCCGCGGCGGGAGCTCGGCGATCTGGCGCTGCCCGGGGCGCTGCAGCTGGCGCGCGAGCTCAACCGCAACCCGCGGCAGATCGGCGAGGAGATCGCCGACGGCTTCCCGGCGCCGAACTGGGTGCGCGAGATCAAGGTCGAGGGGCCCGGCTTTCTCAACGTCTATCTCGACCGCGGGCGGGTCGCCGCCGGGCTCCTCGACGGGCCGCCGCTCACCGCCGCGGCGAGCGGCGAGAAGATCGTCGTCGAGCACACCAACATCAACCCCAACAAGGCGGCCCACATCGGCCACCTGCGCAACGCCGTCCTCGGAGACGTGCTGGCGCGCGTCCTGCGCTCGCTCGGCCACACGGTGGAGATCCAGAACTACATCGACGACACCGGCGTGCAGCTGGCCGACGTGGTCGTCGGGTTTGTCGACCTGCGCGGCCTGAGCCACGACCAGATCGCCGCCCTGCCGGAGCCGTTCGACTTCTACTGCTGGGATCTCTACAGCGAGGTCGGCGGCTGGTACGAAGGGGACGCGGAGCGGCTCGAGCGGCGGCGGGCGACGCTGAGGGAGCTCGAGCACGGCGAGGGCGAGCGCGCCGAGGTCGGCGGCCTGGTCGCCCGCCGGGTGGTGCGCCGGCACCTCGAGACCATGGCGCGCCTCGGCGTCTCCTACGATCTGCTCACCCACGAGAGCGCCATCCTCGGACGAGAT